>NZ_LXKR01000018.1:221-142099 GCF_001692375.1 Serratia sp. 14-2641
GAGATGTGTATAAGAGACAGGTGTAATATTCCGACATATTTTGAATTTATTTGAATTTAACTATTGCAATGAGAATTTACTCAATATACTTTCCTCCACCAGAAAGGAACAGGTAAGGAATAAACGTCGCCCTGCTAATTGTGGCTCCAGTTTTTATCCGCATTTACCGTATTTCGATAATCACTTTTATATAAACTTTAGATAGAGAGCTATTATGAAAATTCGCGTACTTTCACTGTTGGTTCCGGCTTTATTGGTTGCAGGCGCCGCAGGCGCTGCTGAAATCTACAACAAGGACGGCAACAAGCTGGATCTGTTCGGCAAGATTGACGGCCAGCGCTATTTCTCCAGTAACGACTTGGTTGATGGTGATCAGTCTTATATGCGTCTGGGCCTGCGTGGCGAAACCCAAATCAACGACAGCCTTACCGGCTTCGGCATGTGGGAATACCAGGTTAACCTGAACCAGGCAGAAAGCGAAGCCAACAACAGCTTTACCCGTGTAGGGTTTGCCGGTTTGAAATTCGCCAATTATGGTTCACTGGATTATGGCCGTAACTACGGCGTGATGTATGACATCGGTGCATGGACCGATGTGCTGCCAGAGTTTGGTGGGGATACTTACGGTGCTGATAATTTCTTGTTCCAACGCGGCAACGGCATGCTGACTTACCGTAACAGCGACTTCTTCGGCATGGTTGAAGGCTTGAATTTCGCTCTGCAATATCAGGGCACCAACGGCAGCGCCTCGGAATCCAACAACTACCGTGACGTGCAGGCGCAGAATGGTAATGGCTACGGGATGTCCGTCAGTTACGATCTGGGTTATGGCATCAGCGCAGCAGGTGCGTTCTTCAGTGCCGATCGCACGGCAGACCAGAATGGCCGTAACAACCCGGCTATTCTGGGTCATGGTGATAAGGCACAGGCCTATAGCACCGGTCTGAAATACGATGCCAATAATGTCTACCTGGCGGCCATGTTTACCCAGTCTTACAACGCTAACCGTTTTGGCAACCGCAATAGTCAGGCTTATGGCTTTGCCGACAAGGCTCAGAATATTGAGTTGGTGGCACAGTACCAGTTCGACTTTGGCTTGCGTCCGTCCGTGGCCTACGTACAGTCCAATGCGAAAGACATTCAGGGCTTTGGCAGCCAGAATCTGGTGAAGTATGTTGATCTGGGTGCCACGTATGCCTTCAATAAAAACATGTCTACCTATGTGGATCACAAAATCAACCTGCTGGACGAAAACGACTTTACCAGCAAGGCAGGTCTCAACACCGATAACGTGACCTCGGTCGGTATCGTTTACCAGTTCTAAGTTTGTCTGTTTGGCAAGGCCCGGTACAGCCGTGTACCGGGCCTTGCTACACCTGTTGGGTATCATAAAAGATCCAGTGCCCTACGCCTCGCGTTATCAACATTGCAAGTTGCTCCGCTTTCTCCTTCCGATTATCGCCTCGTAATACCGTTTAGATTTTCTTTAATATCTTTCGTTCTTGATGTGGGGCTGACTTTACGCTCAGGGAATTATCCTTTATTAATTATTGTTATTTTTTACTGTATATCTAGTAGTGTATTTTTTATTGTATTCAATCTTATTATTTAACGAGAAATATCCTGCATTAGCGGTGTTATGGTTTTTTTGGAATGTGTCAATTGCCACAAAAATTATTATTGATCTGCTTTAAACGTCGGGCTATCCTTGGGTCATAACTCTTTTGAAAGAACGAAATAACTCAGTTTGACTTAACTTCTGCGCTTTAATAAAGGTATGGTTAATCGTACCTTTATATCAAGCGTAGGATTACTCTATCACTGATGATAGACGTTACTCGGGCTGTTTTTGTTTCACTTTTATAAAAAGGACGATACTGTGAAAAAAGTTAATACCTTAGATGCAGGTGCAATTGTTGGTGGTAAATGTAAAAGAGTCTGTGCTGTTGAGTATGTGGGTGGCGCTGGTGGTGCTTGCTATGTCGTCAGAACTTGCCTGGATAAGAATGGCCGAATTGTGAGTCAGACTAGCTCCTCTGTTGATCCTGCTAACTGCCCGGCTGGCCGGCCGTAAGCGCTTCCTGAGTTTCAGGATATAATTTGGGGCTGATGCAATAGGATTTTTGCATCGGCCTGTTTGAAAATAGGGCTTATTGATGGACAGGGATGTAATGGCTGTTGGCTTGCCGACGGCGCTACGTGCTAAATAAAAATGGCTATCCCTCCGTTATAAGATCTCATTGGTGTACCTTTTTTAGGATGTACGGTTTATGTTCAAAAGACCCCTGCTGCTTCTCATTTACACCTTGGCGATCATCGTTATTTCCTCGTTGATCACGACGGCCTATTTCCACTATTTTGTATTGAATCAGGGCATCGAACAGCAAGCTCTGGTTGCCGTCAGCGATGACGAGATCAAAAATAGCCCGATCAACGAGAGTAATACCATCGTCGAGATATTCTCTTACGGCTGCCATTACTGTGCCATAAACGAAGAGAATATTGCCAAGCTGGAGGCGCGTATGCCAGCAGGTACAAAACTGGTCCGCCTGCATCTCAATAATGCACAGAGCAATGGCCTGGCAAGTTTCGCCCCATTATTTGCCACCTTGACGGTGATGGGTATTGAACCGCAGCACCGTGAAAGCGCCTATAACGCCGTCATCAAACAAAAAAGCGATCTGAGTCATCCTCAACACCGTGATAGCTGGTTGGCGGAGAACGGTATCGACCTCGCGGCTTATCACGCTGCCAGTCAAACTCCGCAGGTCGCAGAGTTGCTGAGCTATATGACCACCGTGTCCGAACACTACAAAATCAACGCGACCCCAACCTTTATCGTCAACAAGAAGTGGCTGGCCCTGCAGGATCGCGATTTCCCTGAGTTTGCCGATCACCTGCTGTCGCTGCTGCAGCATGATAAACCGCTGGAGCAATAATGCGTTTCTTTGCCGTGTGGGTTTACCTGGCATGGAGAGATGCCCTGGCAAAAGTCGCGCGGGGTTTTTTGCCGTTGCGCAGAGCACAGGACAAGAGCGTTTGCTGGTTGCTGCGGCATGGTGATTATCGTTGGTTTCTTGGGCTGGCGGCGCTTAGCCGCTGGCTGCGGTTGAGTAACAGGGGGGAGCGCAGGCGTGCTTTTGTGGCCGCAGCCAATAAGCAATGCCTGATTAACGATGGCCGCAAGGTGGATTTTGCCAAGATCAGTCAGCGGCGTCGCTTGCTGGATATGGCCGCTGCCTATGCCGGTAATGCCCAACTCCTGGCCCAGTTGGAACACTGTCAGGTACAGCTCAACGCGGTAGTCGAACCCTTGCACCGAGCAGGGCAACCGGTGGTGCTTGCACCGCTGCATATGGTCTCTGACGTGCTGGCTGGCATGGTAGGGGCCGGGGTTTTTCCGGGGCAGGCAACGGTGGTGGTTTCTGCCAGTGCAGAGGTCTATCAGGAAAGAACGCGACAGCAAGCGGGAATTAACCTGTCTTACTGCTCTATCCATGACGATAACCGGGCGATTGCTGGCAATTTGACGAGCGCGATTATGGCGGCGGCCGATCATCAACGCAATATCATGATTTTCCCTGATATCTCTCCGGATTACACCGTCAATACCAATGAGGCAAAAACGGCGAAGCTCCGTTGTCGCCTGTTTGATCGCCCGGCCAACCTGCACAGCGGCGTTATTCGAATCGCCAGAGCCTTGTCTGCGCAGGTGGTCTCTTATTACCTGTATTACGACCAGGGAATAAAGATCCACATCTATCCGCCGATAGCGGCCTGCAACCTGAAAGCCAAACTGCCGGAACTGATTGAAACGTCGATCGTCAGGCACCCTGAAGATTGGCTGTTATGGCACTCACATTCGTTATTTTTTATCAATGAATAACCTGGAAATTGAAGAAGTCAGATCATGGAAAAGATAATCCCGGTGCTGGTGTTTCAAGGCGAAACGAATGAATGTGGACTGGCCTGCATCGCCATGATGGCGGAAACGCAGGGCATCAGTGCGCCATTGGAAAGCCTGCGTGAGCGCTATCCCGCCTCGCAGCACGGCACCTCGTTGGCCACGCTGTGCGACATCATGGCCGAGCTGGCGATGCCCGCCTATCCCGTTGCCTTCGAGCACGGTGAACTGGCGGAAATACCGCTGCCTGCCATTTTACATTATGGGGCGAGCCATTATGTGGTGTTGGCCTACCGTAAAGGTAATCACGTTTGCGTGATGAACCCAGGCATTGGCCAGCAACTGTTGCCGATTGATGCGCTAAAAATGGAAATCAGCGGTTATGCGTTGGTACTGGACAGTGAAGCCCAGCCTGACCCTCAGGCGTTGGCCAATGTTAAGCCCAGTAAACGCTTCAGTGCGTCCGATACCATGAGCCTGAAAGAAACCGCGCGTATCCCCGGTATTTACCGGCTGATGATACTGGCGTTTCTGATCTCGTTAACGCTGTTTATCATGCCGACGATGGTCAGCAGCGCCATCAATCAGGTTTTTTCCAGCGCAGGTGAAACCGACTTCCCTTACTTCTACTTCCTGTTGGCATTTGTCGTTTCGACCACGCTGGCCTTCGGCGTGCGTTGGATCACCGAGCGCTTTATCAAACGCTTTGTGGTGATCAACAGCGTGGCTGGATTCTCGCGCTTGCTCAGCAATTCGCTGAACTTCTTTGATAAACGCGCACCGGGCGAAGTCTTCAGCCGTTTTTCCAACTGGCAGATGGCGTCGGGGACTAAAATCGAACTGGATAACGGCCTGCGTACCGATTGGATCATCGGCGCTATCGCACTGGCGGTGATGTGCTACATGAGCCCGCTGCTGGCCATGGTGTCTGGTGTGGGGGTCACCCTGATGGGGTTGGTCAGCGTTTGGGCTATCTATCGTGACCGTTTCTACACCCAGCAGTTGCAGGTAAAAACCGCCGAGCAGAGCGACTTTATCCTGGAGAGTATTCAAGGATTCTCCACCATCAAGTCCGCCGGGTTGGACAGCCAGCGTAAAGGGATGTTCGCCAAGTTTGCTCTGGCGCTGTTTACCTGTCGCCAGCAGCAGAAGATGTACGAGCAGGTCAAAAGCAGCCTGTATCAGTTGATCGGTAGCCTGGAGATGGTGTTCTTTATGTTGCTGGCGCTGCCGTTGCTGAAAAACGGCACTATCACGCTGGGTGAGTTCTTTGCCTACAGTTTTGTGCGTGAAATCTTTACCTCTTATATCACCAAGATTTTCTACTCCGTCCTGCAAAAGAACCAACTGCACGTGATCGATACCCGCGCCAGAGACTTGTTCCCATCGCGGTCTGAACAGGATAGGGCGGAGGATGCGCTACCTGCCCCCATCCCTAAATTCACTTCGCAGTTACGTTATAAAAATATCGCCTTTGCCTATGACGCCCAGCAACCGGTATTGCACGACCTTTCCCTGTCGCTCAAACCGGGGAAAAGCATTGCCATTGTGGGTGAGTCGGGTGCGGGAAAAAGCACCTTGCTGAAGGTGATGACCGGCCTGATGCCCCCCCAGCAGGGGCAGGTGATTGTTGATGGCCAGCCGCTTGATTATCAGCAGGTGCACGTGTTGTTCTTCCTGCAAAGCCAGGAGGACATCTTGTTCAATGCCTCGGTGCTGCAAAATATCACCCTGTTTGATGAGGAGTTCGATGAGCGCAAACATCGGCAGATCGAGCGCTCCCTTGCAGGGCTGAATCTGAGCTTGGTGATAGAAAAACTGCCGGGGGGGTTGAATGCCCTGATCCGCGAAAGCCATGCAGGGCTATCTCTGGGGCAACGCCAGCGTCTGCTGCTGGCGCGAGCTATGTACAGCGATCGTCCGGTGCTGGTACTCGATGAGCCTACGGCCAACCTGGATGAGGAAACTGCGCACCAGGTGATGACCACCTTGCTGGCACATTGCCGCGAGCAGCATAAAACGTTGATCACCGTGACGCACAGCGAAAGCGTATTACCGATGTTCGATCGGGTATACCGCGTGAGCAACGGCCATGTGGTGAGCGTTGCCACGGAGCTTGAAGCGCCAGCGGCGTTAACCACGGCGGTGAGTTAATGAAGTTGCAAATGTTTGGCATGGATAAACGCAGGCTAGTGCCGATTGCCTTGCTGTGCCAGGTGGTGTTGATCGGCACGATCGCCTGGTTCATCGTTGGGCCTACGCAGAATAATACCTATGACATCGAAGAGATCGCCCGTGGCGATATTGAGAAAACCGTCTTGGCCACCGGTATCCTCAAACCGGCTCTGCAGGTCAGCGTCGGTGCGCAGGTTAACGGACAATTGCAGAAACTGTATGTGAAGCAGGGCGATCGCGTCACCCGAGGGCAACTGCTGGCGGAAATCGATCCGACCTTGCAACAGAATGAGTTGCGTAAATCGGAGGCTGCCTTGCAAAGCGCTCAGGCGCAGAAACAGGTCACCCAGGCAACGCTCAAGCAGTATCAGCAGGAGTTGAAGCGTCAGATGAAGCTGGATCGCGATGGTTCGGGTGTGAAAAGCGATCTGGAGAAGGCGCAGGCGCAGTACCAAACCCAGCTTGCCCAGTTGAAGGTCAACGATGCGCAGATCGTTCAGGCGCAGATGGAGCAGCAAACCGCGAAAGCCAATCTGGGCTTCACCCGCATCGTCGCGCCGATCGACGGTGAAGTGCTGGGGATCGTCACTAAAGAAGGGCAGACCATCGTGTCGTCACAAACCGTGCCGACCATTCTGGTGTTGGCGGATGTGGACACCATGACGGTGCACACCCGTATTTCGGAGACCGATATCCTGAAGGTGCGCGTGGGGCAACCGCTGTGGTTCTACGTTGTTGCCGATCCAAAACAGCGCTACGACAGCGTGATGGGCTCGATCCAGGAAGCTCCGAACGAAGCCTTGCAGGAAGGCAACTCGTCAGGCTCTGCCAATCAGCAAGCCTCGGCGGTGTATTACAGCGGCGTGTTTGCCATTGCTAACAGCAAACGTCTGTTGCGCACCTCGATGACCGCCCAGGTATTTATCATTACCGAGCAGGCGAAGAACGCCCTGCGCGTCCCGGTGGCCGCCTTTGGTGAACAACAGGGTCACGATCGCTATCAGGTGCAGGTGATGAACGGCAAACAGCTTGAAACACGCTGGATCCGCATCGGCCTGAACGACCGCCAATTTGCCGAAGTGAAAGAGGGGCTGAAAGAGGGCGACCGCGTAGTCTTGGCGCAGCATGCCGCCGGGAGTGCTAGCAATGGTTAAGCCATGCCCTCCCTTGATCGCACTGAGCGGTATTTCCCGCCATTTTTTCTCCGGTTTACAGACCGTGGCAGTGCTGAAAAATATCACCCTCTCCATTCAGCGTGGCGAAATGGTGGCGATCGTTGGCGCGTCCGGCTCGGGGAAATCCACGCTGATGAATATCATCGGCTGCCTGGATAAACCCACCGAAGGTGAGATGCAGATCAAAGGTATCTCCACCCAGCTTGCCAGCAGTGAGCAGTTGGCCCAGCTACGCAGCCAGTACATCGGGTTTATTTTCCAGCGCTATCACCTGATGCCTTATCTGAGTGCTGCCGAAAACGTCGCCATTCCCGCCCTGTATACCGCTATGCCTGCGGCGGAACGCCAGACGCGGGCCGAATATCTGTTGACCCGGCTTGGGTTGCAGCAGCGGATGAACTACAAACCCGCGCAGCTTTCCGGTGGGCAACAGCAGCGCGTCAGTATTGCCCGGGCGTTGATGAACGGGGCGGAAATTATTCTGGCCGATGAACCGACTGGTGCGCTCGACCGTGCCAGTGGTCAGGAACTGATGGGGATCCTGCACTCCCTGCACCGTTCGGGGCATACCATCATTATCGTCACCCACGATCGGGACGTGGCCAATCAGGCGCAGCGTATCATCGAAATCAGCGACGGTGAGATCGTGGCCGACCAGCGTAATGAGGCGGAAGCCCTACAGGAAACCAAACCTGCGCTGCCGGTTGCCGCGGCTACCGGGCGCAACCCGTTCTGGCCGAGCGTGCAAGAGGCGGTCAAGATGGCCTGGCGTGCGTTGCTGGGGCACCGCGCAAGGGCCTTTTTGTCGATGTTGGGCATCATTATCGGCGTCTCTTCCGTGGTGTCGTCAATGGCGGTGGGTGAGGGCGCTCGGCAAAATATACTCAATGAAATTAGCCAATTGGGCACCAGCACGTTAGATGTTCGCCCCGGCCTGGGGTGGGATAAACCGCGTCCGGACCTCGCCCGCTCGCTGACGGTGGTTGATGTTGAGCTGCTGGAGCACCAGCCTTATGTCGACAGCGTGTCGCCGGTGGTCAGCAATACCGTGGCCGCAGTGCGCGGTGGCAAAGAGGCGATGGCTTCGATTTCCGGTATCAGCAACGCCTATTTTCGTGTGCAGGGCCTGAATTTTCTTTCCGGCAACGGTTTTACCCGGCGCGATCTGGATGAGCGTGAACCGGTGGTAATCATCGATCCGGAATTACGCGACACACTGTTTGAGCTGGATGAAGTGGCTGAAGGTGGGATCGTCCAGCTTGCGGGTACGCCTTACCGGGTGATCGGTGTTGCCGAACGTAAAGGCGGCAAATACAGCGGCATGATGCTGGGCGCCTGGATGCCTTATACCGCGGTGCTGGAGCGCATGTCCGGCGATATGCCGATCGAGTCGATTATGCTGCGTGTGCATGAAGGGACCTCGCTTATTGAAGTGCAGGGGCGCGTCGAACGGCTGTTGGAGCAGGCGCATGGCCGGCGCGACTTTTTCACCCAGACCAATGACCAGATGACCAAGGCCATCCGTAAAGCCTCGGATTCCATGACGCTGCTGATCACCGCCATTGCCGGGATTTCGCTGCTGGTGGGCGGGGTTGGCGTGATGAACATCATGTTGGTGTCGGTCACCGAACGTACCCACGAGATTGGCATACGCCTTTCGGTCGGTGCGCGGCCTGCGGACATCATGCGCCAGTTCCTGATTGAGGCGATGGTGATCTGCTCGCTGGGCGGGTTGATCGGCATTATTGGCTCCGGGTTGGCCGGGATGATTTTCTCCCTGGTGACGCAGGAGTTCACCATGATTTTTACCTGGCCGCCGCTGGTGCTGGCCTGTGGGTTCTCAGCGTTGATCGGCCTGGGTTTTGGTTTTTTCCCGGCGCGCAACGCGGCGCGTCTGCATCCAACGGAGGCGTTGGCGCGCGAATGATGATGAACAAACTCCCTCTACTACTGTTGCTCATGCTGCTGAGCGGTTGTGGCTCCTGGACGAAAAGCGACTATCAGCGGCCAATGTTGTCAGTACCTGCTGAGTGGCGGACGCAGCCGACCGGAAGCGATTTTCTGCAACACACCGAGCATTGGTGGGATAACTTCGACGATCCTCAGCTCTCAGTGCTGATTGGACGGGTGCTGACCAGCAACAACGATCTGGCCATTGCCGGGCTGCAACTCCAACAGGCGAGGCTGGCGGCCGGGCTGAAGAATACCAACCTGACGCCAACCGCGACGGCAAACGGCGGGGTCAGTAATAGCAAGAATCTACGCCAGAATACGAACTCCACAGAGTCTTACAGCAGTGGGCTGGAGCTAAGTTATGAATTGGATTTGTGGGGCAAACTGGCGCGAACCAGGGAGCAGGCGCAGTGGCAGGCTGAGGCCAAGGAACAGGATCGGCAAAACGCTGCGCTGACGCTGATCGGCAACACGGCACAGTATTATTGGCAGATCGCCAACCTTAATCAGCAAATCAAGCAACAGCAGGCGGGACTGGAAATCGGCCAACAGACGCTTGCTATGGTGCAATCCCGTTATGACGCCGGTGCCGCCGGGCAACTCGACCTGCAACAGGCGCAGCAATCGCTGATCAATCGTGAGAACACCTACCGCACGCTGCAACAGCAGCGGGAAGAGAACCGTAATGCGCTGGCGATCCTGTTCAACCGTTCGCCCACCGATCGTCAGGCCGAACGCCGCTCCCTTGATATCAATCAGGAAGTGCCGGTAGCGAGTGCTTTGCCGGTAGACGTCATTGCTCGTCGGCCTGATGTGCAGGCGGCAGAAAAGAACTTGCGCGCTGCGCTGGCAGGGTCGGATGTGGAGCGCTTGAACTTCTATCCTACGCTTTCGCTGAGTGCTTCACTTAATGCGGGCAGCACGATTTTCCAGCAGTGGTTCAGCAACCCGAGCAGAAGCTTGGGGAGCAGCGTTGCTTTACCCTTCCTGAACTGGAATACCGTGCAACTGACCATCGAAATAGCCGATTTGGACGTCAAGCAGGCGGCGATCACTTTCCGCAGCCAGGTCTACAACGCGTTGGCCGACGTGGATAACGCCATGTCGCAACGGCTTAGCTATCAACAGCAAAAAATCAATCAACAACGCAACCTGCGGCTTGGTCAGCAGCGTTTGGCGCTGGCCAACAGCCAGTATCAGGCCGGTGCTGTCTCTCTCCAGACCTTGCTGGATGCCGAGGATGCGTTATTGACCATTGAAAGCAATTTGTCAGATCTGCAGTACAACTACCTCAATGCCACCATGAAGCTGTGGCTGGCGTTGGGCGGCGGTGTGGAAAAAGACGGTGATATAACAGGATGAAATCATGAATAGAGATGCTTTGCCACGTCGCGTGGTGGTTACAGGCTATGGTGCGGTCACGCCATTAGGGATGAATACCGAGCAAAGCTGGGCGGCGATGATGGATTACCGCTTGGGTTATCGCTATTACGATAAATCTGCCATGGGGATCCAGTCGCATTTTTTGGGGGTGATAGACGACGAACCTGACTTGAAAGGGGTGCCTGCCGCGATCCGCCGCCGTTTGCCACGCTTTGCCCGGTTAGCCTTGGGGGCGGCCCGCGAAGCAATGGAGATGGCTTTCCATGGGGAAAGCCCGGCGGCCTATTACGATCTGCTGGACTGCGGCACCATCATCGGCAGCGGCTGGGCGGGCCAGGATGAAATACAAAACAATCATGAGGACTTTCTGCGTGCAGGACTGGGTTCACCCTTTGGCTGTTTCCTGTCTATGCCGAATGTCGCGACGGCGGCCTGTAGCCTGTTCTGGGGCCTGCGCGGCTATCAGAATAGCCCGATTGCGGCCTGCGCCACCGGAACGATCGCCATTGGCGATGCGTTTGAGGTGATCCGCAGTGGCCGTGCCTCGATGATGCTGGCTGGGGCTGGGGAGTCGTTAAGCAGCGACACTGCCGTCTGGAATATCGATGTGCTGCGTGCTTTGACGAGTGAGCAGGACGACATCAGCAAAGCCTGCTGCCCGTTCAGCCTCGATCGCAACGGTTTTGTCCTCTCGGAAGGTGCGGCCGTGTTGTGCCTGGAAGAGCGCGAAGCCGCACTGGCGCGTGGGGCAACCATCCTGGGGGAAATCAAGGGCTACGGCAATTACTCTGATGCCTTCGACTTTACCGCTCCTGCGGAAGACAAGCTTGCCCGGGTGAAAACCATCCAGCACGCCTTGCGGCAGGCCGGGGTGACGGCGGAGGAGATTGACTATATCAATGCACACGGCACCTCTACGCCCCTCAACGATCTGAATGAAACCCAGGCGATCAAGCTGGCCTTTGGTGATGCGGCTTATAGCACGCCGCTTTCCAGCACCAAGTCTTACTCCGGGCATCTGATTGCGGCGGCAGGCAGCTTTGAATCCATCATCTGTCTGCAAGCGTTGCAGCATCAGCTGATACCCGCCACCTGTCACCTGAAAAATGCTGATCCGGAGTGCGATCTGGATTACGTCAGCGAAGGGCATCGCCCGGCCCGGTTACAGAACATCTTGAATCTGAGCTTCGGCTTCGGTGGCGCTAACGCGGCCTTGGTTATCGGGCAGGCATGAGCATGATCCTCAACTACACCCTGCGTGATGCTGAAGAGTGGGCCGCCTTTTCCGGCGACTACAACCCGATCCATTTTGATCTGCAGCACGTGCGCAAAATGGGGGCCGAACAGCTAAGTGTCCACGGGATGCGTGCGATGCTGGACATGAAACGTCATCTGAGTGAGGTGTTGCTTGCAACTCCGCTGGAGCATGACTTTTATGTTTTCAGCACCCGCATGCGCCGGCCGGTGCTGTGCCAGACGCCGTATCACTTGCAGATAGAGGGCAACGGCAAGCAGATCACCGGTGAGTTGCGGGATTGCGCTACGCAGGAAAGCTGTTTCAACAGCAAGCTGGCTCCGGCCAGGTCACTAGACTTGGTGACTTCCGATCACGAGCATGCGCTGACCGTTAACGAGGTGATGGCACTCTGCCAGCCGTTCCCGGGGCAGGCATCGGAGATCACCCAGGCGTGGAGTTTCTTTGACGCCCTGCTGTTCCAACTGCTGGTGAAATCCCCGGAAACCTTGGCGGCGCTGACGACGGCGCTGCCGGAACTGCAGGCCACCACGCTGATTGAGGTGTTTGCCCAGAGCCCCGTGGTACAGACGCATCATGAAACCCACTTCAGCGCCCGATTATTCAACCCCGAAACGCTTTTTGCACCCGAAGACCGGCTCTACTACCGCATTCAGCCGATGCTGGTTATTGGGAATAAAAGCAGCGGATTGGTGTTACGCACGGTGATCGAGGCCAGAACGCAGCGGCATCCGCTGCTTGCGACTTCCGTCACCTTAAAAACATGGCCATTGGCCGATCATTAACATAGGGATATAACCATGGAAAACTACCAACAGGTTTACGACACCGTCACGGAAATGATTTGTGATGCCAAGGATCTCGAGATGGCCGATCTGGTGCCAGAGATGCCCCTGCAGCAGTTGAAGCTGGACAGCCTGGACTATGTGGAGCTGATGGTGCTGGCCAAACGCGAGTTCGGGGCCACGCTAACCGCCGAAATGTTCATCAATCAGCCGACTATGACGCTGGGTGAACTCTGTCAGAACCTGGCTGATGCGCAAAAGTAATCCCATGACTAAACCATGGGTGTTGGTGACCGGCGGAAGCCGGGGAATTGGCCGCGCATTGGTGGAAGAGTTGGCCAGGCAGTGGAACGTGGTGTTCACCTGCCGTAGCGGCCAGTCGGCCAGCGCGGCGGTGATTGAAGCCTGCGCGGGTTTGCCGGGTTGGGTGGAAAGCTGCGTGTGTGACGGCAGTGACGAGCAGGCGGTGGAACTAGTGGCTCCGCAGTTGCTGGCCCGCCTCGGTGCGCCTTATGCGGTGATCCATAACGCCGGGATCACGCTGGATGATTTGCATATCCAGCAAACCGGTGAGCGCTGGCGGCAGGTGATCGACACCAACCTTAACGCCATTTTCTACTGGAACCGCCACCTGCTGCCCGCCATGATGGCGCAGGGGGAGGGAGCGATGGTGCTGATGTCTTCGGTGACGGGCATCAAGGGCAACACCGGGCAAACGGCCTATGGGGCCAGTAAGGCGGCGATGATCGGCATGGGGAAATCTTTGGCGCTGGAAGTGGCCCGGTTTGGTATCCGGGTGAACTGCCTGCTGCCCGGGATTATCGAAAGTGAGATGACGCGGGCCATTCCGCCGGAGGCGCTGAAGGCGCTGCGTAAGCAAATTCCTCTGCGCCGCCTGGGCAAAGACAGCGAGGTAGCGCGTACCACCGCGTTTCTCATCGGTGATGACAGCCGTTATATGACGGGCCAAAGCCTGATCCTTGACGGGGGTTTGACCGTCTGAACGTATTAATATCTCCTGTATTATGTTGGGGCACTGTCTATCGGTGCCCTTTTTTTTGCCGTATATTCCCGCGAATTTATTCAGGTCCGTTTGATTTTTAATCCACTCATATGCGTATTTTCCGATGGGGCCGCCTCTTTGTATAGGTGGAGCTTATGTTTGTCATTTTTTTATGTGTTTTTATTTTGGGATGATTCTTTGATGGATCCGTTGTAGGACGCCTCTCTACTTAACGTCCCATTCGGTTATTGGGGATGGGTATTATTCAATTTTCCATCGAGGTGTTTATATGTTGTATTTCTTGCGTTCATCCTGTTGTTATTATGTTGCATAATTTAACCTTGATGTTTTATTAACCTACAGCTGAACTGAACTACTGATTTTAATCTCATTGTTAGTTAAGTTGAGTTAGATCATAAGCAATTAGCATTGTTCCATGACCTGGCTGTTTCGTGATTACTTATCGGCTATACTCCACTTAAGGATCCAGGATGTTATCCGAAGATAGGGGGCAATGCTCCTGAGCGTTGTTGTGGAAATAAAAGGGAGGGAAAATCCACATACTTTTGGTGAAAAGTCAAAGAGGTACTATGACCAGTCGTAAACATTTAACGCCTTCCGAAGTGGAGAAACTGCTAGAGGCAACGCTGAAAGGCAAGAACCCAGAACGTGACTACTGTTTGATTTATATGTGTTTTATCCATGGTTGCCGCGTGAGTGAAATCAATAGCTGGCGGCTGTCAGATATCGATCTTGAAGGTGGCAATATTTATATTCATCGATTGAAAAATGGCTTCTCAACGGTTCATCCTTTGTATGTACGCGAGCGGAAGTGTTTACAGCGTTGGATGGCCAAGAGAAAATATTACCGTGGCGCGGATAGCGAGTGGCTGTTTCTTTCTAACCGGGGATCTCGTTTATCACGCCAACGTATTTATTGGCTAATTCGTAATTACAGTGAGGCGGCCAATCTGGAGGTCAATGCACATCCCCATATGCTGCGTCATGGCTGCGGTTTTGCCTTGGCAGACCGGGGAATTGATACGCGTTTGATTCAGGATTTTCTTGGCCATAGGAATATTCAGAATACGGTGTTATATACGGCAAGTAATGCCAGAAGGTTTAAGGAGGTATGGTGATTGAAGTATGAGGAAATATGTCTAATGAGTCACTTTGAACTAAATTGCAACATACTCTAGGGATACTCAAAAATAATGTCAACACTAACTATTCAATAATTCACCTTGATTGATAAATGTATTAAATAACAACGATTTAAATAATTCCCGCCATAAAAAACCCTCATCCAGCCTTAAGTGTTTTCTTACTCAAACACCTAAAAAAATCCAAGCACAAAATTTGTCTGTTTTATGTCTAGTTCATAATCCTTTTATATTCGTGATTATTGGAATATTGAACTACGTGTTGTTTATTTTATGGCCATCCTTGGCATATTAAACCAAAGGAGTCACTTTAGTTCAAAATGAATCGTTTGGCTGGAAAGGTATTGCTGCCCCATCGCTATTTGCGGAGGCGGTTTTCAGTCGATGAGCTAAATAAAAAGGAATGACATAGGGTTATGTCAAAAATAAACAAATGCGCGCATTCGAAGTGCATTATTTAAAAGGAAAAGTAGTATATGAACAAGAATCTGCTCGCCGTGGCTGTACTGGCCGCCTCCGCGTTTTCCGCCGCTGCGTTCGCTGCAGACGGCAAAGTAAACTTCTCTGGTGAGATCATCGATCAAGCTTGTACCGTACATTCTGACTCAGAAAACCAGACCGTTACTCTGGGTAAAGTGTATGTCGGCGCATTCAAAGGTGGCGCTGGCGTAACTGCTGCCTCTAAGGATTTCTCCCTGATCCTGCAAAACTGCCCAGATACGGTTACAGCGGCGACAGTGCGTTTCGATGGTATCCAGGTCGCGGGTAACGATGCCGTTCTGGCGCTGACCGAAGAGCCGGGTGTGGCCACGGGTGTTGGTGTTCAGATTGCTGACAACAACAACAAAGTGATCAACCTGCACACGGATTCAAGCGTTTACCCGCTGAGCAGCACCGATGATAACGTGCTCGGGTTTGTTGCACGTTACTACGCGACTTCAGCCACCGTAACTGCTGGCAAGGCTAATGCAGTCAGCAACTTTACCATTATCTATCAGTAAGTTTTATCCGCTCGGCTGATACGGGCGGCATAAGGCTGGTCAGGGGAGCGAAAGTCACCCCCTGGCCTTTCTCTCAATGGGCGAAGTGGTGAATAAGAAATGAAAGTCTGGCGGAGCATAATAGTCGCAGCGCTGTTACTAACCTTTGATGCGCAAGTACAGGCGGGCATTATTGTCGGCGGAACACGCCTGGTTTATGACGGTGGTAAAAAAGAAGCCTCCCTAGGGATCAATAACCCAGATAAGGTGCCCTATCTCATCCAATCCTGGGTTGATACAAATGAAGGGGGCACCTCCAAGGCGCCATTTATCATTACCCCCCCTTTATTCCGTTTGGATGGTGAGCAGAATAATATCCTACGCGTAGTGCGTGCCGGGGGGAATTTGCCGACCGATAAAGAATCTCTCTATTGGCTGAACATCAAATCTATTCCTTCGGCTAAGAAACAGGAAAACAGTTTGCAAATTGCGGTCAAGACGCGCATCAAGCTGATTTATCGCCCTCAGGGGTTACCCGGTACGTTAGAGGACGCCGCCAAGACATTAACCTGGCAGCGTAGCGGTAACGCGGTTCAGGTGACCAATGCATCGCCCTATTTTATCACTCTCTTTTCAGTCAAGGTTAATGGTACCCCGCTGAAAAATGTCAGCATGGTTGCACCGAAGTCCAGTGCACGCTTCGAACTACCCAACGGTAGCTCTGGTGGGGCATTGAGCTGGGAAGTTATTAACGATTACGGCGGTATTACTAAACCGTTTATCGGGAATCTATAAGGCATTCACCAGATTAAATACAGCTAATCCCTGCACAGGTAGTACAGGGAAGGGACGCGGCTTGCCGGAATTTGCTGGCGCGGCTGATAAATGGAGTTAAATGGATGAAAAACCCGAAGCGTATAGACTCGCGCGGATTTAACCGTACCCCGCTGGCGTGGTTGATCTCATGCCAGGTTGCCATGTTAATGGGAATGTCCGGTAGCGCACAGTCCCGCGATTACTTTAACCCGGCACTGCTGGAGCTTGATAATCCGTCTCAGCGAGGGGCTGATCTGACGGTTTTTGAAGATGGTCAGACTCAGGCCCCAGGTACGTACCGGGTTGATATCTATCTGAATGGGGCGATGATTGATACCCAGGATCTTGATTTCTCCCTCCAGAGAAGCCCGGCAGGTGAGGATAGCCTGCAGCCTTGCCTAAGCAGCGATATGCTGGAGGCAATGGGCGTGAAGATCGCCTCCTTCCCCGCTATCCCGGCCTCTGGGCAGTGCGTTAATCTGGCGCAGATCATTCCCCATGCATCGGCCTCGTTCCGTTTTAATCAGCAGCGGTTGGATATCAGCATCCCCCAGGCGGCATTGAACTCGTCCGTCCGTGGCTATGTTTCACCAGACCAGTGGGATCAGGGAATACCGGCGCTGTTGGTCAACTATAACTTTAGCGGTGCCAACAGCTGGGCACGAAGCAGTAACAGCTCGGACAGCAATAGCTATTATCTCAACCTGCGTTCAGGGATCAACCTCGGCGCCTGGCGTCTGCGTAACTACTCAACCTGGAATCGTGACTCTGATGGTGAAAGTCACTGGGATTCCATCAATACCTATTTACAGCGCGACATCGTGGCGCTGAAGAGTCAGTTGATACTGGGCGACAGCTCCTCTCAAAGCGAGGTGTTTGACAGCGTACCTTTCCGCGGCGGTCAGTTAGCCTCGGATGATGACATGCTGCCAGAGAGTTTAAGGGGTTATGCACCGACGGTACGCGGCATTGCCCGCAGTAACGCTCAGGTCACCGTTCGCCAGAACGGCTATGTCATTTATCAGAGCTATGTGCCACCTGGGGCCTTTGAAATCAGCGATCTCTATCCGACGGCGGGCAGCGGCGATCTGCAAGTGAGCATTAAAGAGAGCGATGGCAGTGAGCAAAGGTTAGTGGTGCCGTTTGCTTCCGTTCCGGTGTTACAGCGGCAAGGGCGTTTCAAATACAGCCTGACCAGCGGCCAATATCGTTCATCCAACAGTAACGTGGATGATACGCTGTTTACTCAAGGCACGGCGATCTATGGCTTGCCGAGAGGGGCTACCCTTTACGGCGGCGTGCAGGCTGCCAGCAAATATCAGGCACTGGCTTTCGGCTGGGGGCAAAACATGGGGGTTATCGGCGCGTTTTCTGCCGATGTTACCCAGGCTTGGTCTAAACCTGAATTTTCTGCCAAAGAGCGCGGCCAGTCGTGGCGTATGCGTTACGGCAAGAACTTTGTCGAAACGGGTACCAGCTTCACCTTGGCCAGCTATCGTTACTCTACGGCGGGGTTCTATACGCTGCAGGAAACGTTAAATACCTATACCGGCGGCAAAACATCACAAAGTCAGAATCACAAGAAGAGTCGTGCTGAACTGTCGATGAGCCAGGCGCTATGGGAAGGTGCCGGTTCACTGTCGCTCAGTCTCTACAGCGAAGATTACTGGAACGATCGGCGTCGTAATCAGTCGGTGAGCGTCGGGTATAACAATAGCTGGAACAGTATCAGCTATGGCCTGAACTACACCTTCAGCAGAGATGGTTATGACAGCAGCGGCGAACGTGTCAACTATGACGACCATATTCTCGCCTTTAATATCAGCATGCCATTGGGCGGAAGGCTGTCTGACAGCTATGCAAGCTACAACCTGAATACCAGCCGCAAAGGCACCACCAGTAACTCGGTCGGCCTTAACGGTACCGCATTACCCAGTAATAACCTGAGCTATAACGTCAGTCAGGGGTACACCAGCCAGGGCGTCGGGGCTTACGGCAATAGCAGCCTTGGCTATCGTGGCGGCTTGGGCAGAGTCAACGTGGGGTATGGCTATAACCGTTCCGATCAACGCCTCAACTACGGGGTACAGGGCGGGATCCTCTTGCACGAAGACGGTTTGACACTCTCGCAACAGATGAATGAGACGGCGGTGCTGGTGAAAGCACCGGGAGCCAAGGGTGTCAATATAGCCAACCAATCAGGGGTGACTACCGACTGGCGTGGCTATGCCGTAGTGCCTTATGCCACGGTATATCGCAAAAACAATATTGCGATAAACACCACTACTTTGCCAGATGATGTCGATATGACGATAACCAGTCAGACGGTGATCCCAACCCGTGGTGCCATCGTGCGTGCCGAGTTCAAACCTAATGTCGGTCAGCGGGTATTGATGACCCTGTTGAGGCAGGGCGGTGCGCCAGTACCGTTCGGTGCCACCGTAACCGATAGCAATGGGGGGGACAACGGCAGCATCGTCGGTGACGGTGGTCAGGTCTTCCTCTCAGGGATGGCCGGTAGCGGCAAGTTGCTGGTCAAGTGGGGCAACGCCGCGTCGCAACAATGCCAAGTGTCTTACAGTGTGCCGGAGCAAAAAGATAGCGCCGGGATCCGTCTGATGAATGGCCAATGTTTATAAAGGCTTTAATGATGAATAAATGGAAATCGTTAGTGCATTATTCAGCAATCGGGGGAGTTATCGCCTTGGGGTTGGGGATCCTGCCGTCGGCGCAGGCAGCCATCGGGCAATGCGAACCTGCTGGCTCGACTATGGGTTATCACTTTACCTTTAATCAGCTGTTCGACCATCCGGATAAGAACACGGCTGGCAAGACTTTTTATGAGGTGAATAAGGCCGAAAATGTGTGGCAGAACGAGGGGGACGGGTATCTGGTCAACTGCGACTGCGGTAGCGAAACTCGGATGAAAGAGTCGTTTATTATGGCTGTCCCAAGGGGGGCGCCTTTGCCGGATGGGGACGGTAGTAGGCAGTTCTATTCATTGAGCGGTAGCGATGATTTTTCTGCAGCTATGGACGTGTATATTGCCGGTGCTGTCAATAAGTATTTCCCTGTGCCTTTCCCCGGCAACGGATGGAGGGGGAATGGTTTTTTTAACCGGCCTCAGGATTGTAAGGGCGTACTCTATGATAGTGGTGCACAAGGATTAGTTCATCTCTATTTCAGGCAGGCGGTTATTGGCACGTCGACAATAACTCATTCTCCCCTTTTGGATGTCTATATTAATTCGGATCCCAATGTAGGCCGGGGGAGCAGGCCAACGGCATCAGTGAGCATGAGCGGTAAGATCACCGTGCCGCAAAAGTGTGAACTTAAAAACCCCATGATTACCGTGCCCTTTGGCAGCATTATGTCCACCGATTTTAAAGATAAAGGCCAAAAGCCAAGTACCGTCCAGATACATGAAGAAACCCTGTATCTGGAGTGCACCAACCTATCGACGCGTGCAAAAATCAGCTTGCTGTTTGAGGGCGAGGTGAATCCTCATGATCCTACTGCCCTGAAGACCACTACCACCAATGGTTCGGTGACGTCGGATAATGATGATATTGCGATCAGAATTGAAGAAAAACGTGGCGGAAATACCCAGGTTATTTCGCCTGGGGACAAACTGTCTATGGAAATGAATGGATTGGGTAATATCGATAGTGATAGTCAGACGACATTGAACATCTACCCTATTAGCACGACCGGCAAAGCACCGAAAGTTGGAGATTTTGAGGCAACCGCGACTATTACGGTAAAAATGGAATAATCCCGTTTGCATCGGAAATCTTGGGCTTTCTGCGAAAGTAAGTTTAACTAAAATGGAGAAGGATATTTATTATGGATATGAAAGCAATTTTTAAAACGACGGCATTGTGCCTGGCGCTCGGTGGTATGGGGATCAGTTACTCGGCTCTGGCGGTCGATGCACGTATAAAGATCACCGGTACGGTCAAAGCTTCGCCTTGTACGGTCGATGCCGTGGGGGGCGATGTCAATGTCGATCTGGGAGAGGTCAAGGCACATACTCTGACGGCGGGGGCGGGGAGCGATTGGGAGAGTTTTAGTCTGGATCTGAGTGATTGCCCCGTTTCAACCACTGACGTTACTGCGACATTCACCGGTACGGCAGCGGATGAAAGCGCGGATTTGTATAAAAATGCCGCGGCCAATCCTGCCGGTGCTGTTCAGATTGAAATGGTTGATGGGAGTACATCAGGATCTAATCGCCGGTTGGGCAGCGGCAGTGATATGACCGTGCTTGTCGATCACTCCACCAATAAGGCGAGCTTCCCACTGAAGGCGCGCGCCTTCAGCACTAACGGTGGTGCAACCCCAGGTAGTATTGAGGGTGTTGTGCAGGTGGCACTCACCTATCAGTAATCACCAGTAATACCCTCTAGCCATAAGGAAACCTGGCCCCATTTTTTTATGGCCGCTTTAGCTTTACCTGTGTCTGTTAAGTTATTTGCCTGGGGCTTATTAAATGTTGGTAGCTGGTTTTATTTTCAATATGTTGTTTGATCAATAAAAACAAGAAAAGATAGCCCTCATAAATATGAGAGGGAATGACATTTTTGCACACCAATTTATCAAGGAAGTAAAAAAGGGTATTTAGCAGAAATGGGAGGTTCAATATGACAATAGTTCATACTTATCAGAGAGGGAGTGCGCATTCCCCCAGCCCCTATGGGTTAAAAGGGGACGGTGTGATTGTAATGGAATCTTGCCCCATTACGGCACTCGGAATGCGTAATATTTTGGCCCAGTCCTGTGGCTTGACGGACGAGGTACAACGGGTCAGTAATCTGGAGCAAATCCCAGGATTGATGCGCCACCGCCCGGCCCGGCTTTTGATTATGGAACTGTGTGGTGAAGAAGAGTCGGTTCTGGATGGTTTAAGGCTGATTGCACAGTGCCTGGAGCATTGGCCAACCACGGCGATGATCGTGTGTACTGCTCTTGACGATCCTCGGGTGCTGCAATTGCTGACGGCATCAGGCATCAAAGGGCTGGTGCTCAAGCAGGAGCCTGGCGTTGCGCTGGCGCAATGCGTAAAGCAGGTCTTATCGGGGTGTCGTAGCTATAGCCATAAGGTGCGGCAATTGCTGAGCAGTCAGTCCGCCATTGGCAAAGCCTTGACGTCCCGTGAGCTGGATGTGTTGACGCACCTGTTTTCCGGCAAAAGCGTAACCACCGCGGCGTTGATGATGCACCGTGATGTCCGTACCGTTAGCACCCACAAGCGGAATGCGATGCACAAGTTGGGCTTTCAAAATGATGGTGAACTTTATTTGCAGGGCAAGTGGATGGCAAAGACCGGCCCGGTGTTTGCCCGCTAACCTTTGATACCGCTAAGCACTTATTCTCTGGATGGAATCAACGAGATATTTATACAGGAGTCGTTTATGCAACCCTTGTCACAAAAGCCGCTTGGCTTGGCGTTAATGGATCGCAGCCCGCTCACACTTACTGGGCTGTCTTGCTTTATTGGCACGCTTGACGTCGCCAATGAGATTATCGTGCAGGAAACCAGCATGGCTGCGGTGGCCGAAAGGTTGCTGTACCAACCCGTCGATATTCTCATCACTGAACTCAATGGCCTGAATGAAACCATCGCGCAGTGCCGTGAAGTTTTACTTAATTTGTGTGCGCAGCAGCCTGAGTTACGGGTCATTGTTTACACCCGCAGCCAGACAGGGGAGGATCTGTGCAAACTGCTTGAGGTGGCCAATATCAGCGTGGTGTCCCGTGGGGATGAATTGCCGCTGGTCGGGGAGTTCTTTCACCGGGTATTTAACGGTGAGCGCGTATTGAGCCCGTTGATCGGCTCTTATCTGGCGCGTAGCGATCCTGAAGATGTTTCAAGCTTACATCATCTTACCCGTTGCGAAAATGATGTCCTGTCTTTCTTGTTCAACGGGATGAGCCTGCGGGAAATTGCTGAACTGCAACAACGCAGCATCAAGACCATCAGCGCGCACAAATGTAATGCCATGCGCAAACTCCAGGTTAAAAACGACAGCGAGTTGTTCTCGCTGAGAAAAAACATTAGCCAGCAGTTTGCCTGTGATTGATGGCTGGAAATCGCTCGATGCCCCGCCGTGCTGCCATCAAGTATGGCGGGGCATACCGCAGAGCTGACGGAGCAGTACCTCGATCACCCAGTTACTGAGCAGCTATCCATAGATATTCCGACCGGCGATCTCGAAGATGCCAAATCACGGCAGTATCATGATGGTCGTTCCGCCAAGTTTGGCTTATGGCAATAAAGACCAGCCCCTGATATCCCATCGTGATCGACTATGATAATAACGTAAGAATATAGGCTGTTGCGCAGCTAGCGACACTTGCGAAGTAAAAAATGCGGTGCCAGTTTGGAACGGTGGCCGGCGTTGGGTTAAATATGTATTACCCGAAAGCGTTCAACATTGCTGGCAGTATAAATAACGGTGTTCTGAATGTTGCGATGACCCAGGTAATCTTGAATGAGCCTGGTGTCGATCCCTCTATCTGCCAGGGCATAGCCGCAGGAGTGACGTAGCATATGGGGATGGACCTGGACGTCGATACCGGCTAATTCACCGTAGGACTTTATTAATCGGTAAAGTTGTTGGCGAGAAATTTGCCCACCGTGGCGAGAAAGAAACAGCCAGGGGCTATCAGGTTCCAGATAGCTTGGGCGTTTTGCCAGCCAACGGCCCAGCGCGATACGCTCACGGATTTGAATAGGATGCTGGACCGAAAAACCGTTCTTTAGGCGGGATACGTGTAAGCGGTTGGTAGCCAGGTCAATATCCTCCAGCCGCAGCCCCCGTAGTTCGCTGACGCGTAATCCATGAATAAAGCACATCAACAGCATACAGCGATCGCGGCAACCGTTGGCGCCGTCCGGGACGGCGGAGATCATTCTCTCAATTTCAATATGGCTGAGATATTTGCGTTTTGTCATTCTCTTATCCCTAAGTTAAATAAAGCAAATATGGCGAGTGGTTTATTCATTTAAACATTGAATACCCTTATCAGCAAACGAAATAGCAGTATAATTGCGGGGTTAATTCTGAGGTGTTATCTTATTACTAGGTTCAATGGGGGGTTAATGGTTATTTATTAAGAAAAAATCAACTCACTTGATCATCAGTAAACCCTGTTTGATAGGTTTAAAAACCGTATGTTTAGAAATGATTTACTTAATCTAATGCGTTAGCTGTTTATCTAGAACGACTGAACATCTTTGGGCTTATGCCTATTTTTGAGATTTTTATTATTGTGTTAATAATGTTTTTTAGCCCGATAAGCAGTTGCTTGCCCTCTATTTTCTTTAGTCATCGCCCTGCGTTTGGCCTGCACGGACAGGCCAGGGCCAGCATCTTCTTACCCAACAAAATGAGAATTGTTATTGATATCACGCTTTCGCCAACTACAATGCCCGCCAGTGCATGATTTTTGAATAGGGTTTCTGATGGAGTTGTTACGGGTGGTGTTCCAGCAGTATCGCTGGCCGTTTCTGGCGGTAATGGCGTTAACCATGGCCAGTGCGGCGTTGGGGATCGGCATCATTGCATTTATTAACGTGCAACTGATGGGCGCGGCGGGTAACCCGCTAGTGGTGTTGCCGCAGTTTCTCGGCCTGTTGGCCCTATTGATGGTGGTTACGCTCGGCTCTCAGTTGGCGTTGACCTCGTTGGGGCACTATTTTGTTTACCGGCTGCGTGGCCAACTGGTGAAGCGAATATTGGATACCCATATTGAACGGTTGGAGCAGTTGGGTAGTGCTTCACTGCTGGCTAGCCTGTCGAGCGATATTCGCAATATCACCATTGCTTTTGTCCGCCTACCGGAGTTGGTTCAGGGGGTGATCCTGACCTTGGGATCGGCTGCTTATCTGGGCTGGTTGTCGCCTGCCATGTTGGGCGTGACAGCGATATGGGTGACGGTCACCATTTTGGGGAGTTGGTATCTGGTCTCGCGGGTTTATAGCCACCTGAGCAGCGTGCGCGAAGCGGAAGAGCGACTCTATCTACATTATCAAGCGGCGATCGACGGGCGCAAAGAACTGGCGCTGAACCGCGATCGGGCAAAAATGCTATTCCAGCAGGCTTACCAGCCCGATGCTGGTGACTACCGTTACCATATTATCCGCGCAGATACTTTCCATCTTAGCGCCGTGAACTGGTCGAATATCATGATGTTGGGCGCTATTGGCCTGGTGTTCTATATGGCAAACAGCCTGGGCTGGGCGAACACCACGGTGGCGGCGACCTATTCCCTGACACTATTGTTCCTGCGTACCCCCTTATTACAGGCGGTTGGGGCATTCCCGACGCTGATTGCGGCCGAAGTGGCCTTCAATAAAGTGAAGGCGCTCAAACTGGCGGAGTATGATCCGGCATTTCCGGCACCTAAGGCTCGTGCGTGGCAAACGCTGGAACTGCGTGACGTGGCATTCCACTATGCGGCGGGTGAACAGCAATCAGGGTTTGCGGTTGGGCCGATCAATTTGACGTTACGGCGGGGCGAACTGGTGTTCCTGATTGGCGGCAACGGCAGCGGTAAATCGACGCTGGCCATGCTGCTCACTGGGCTGTATGTGCCCGTTAGTGGGCAGATCCTGCTGGATGGTCAACCGATTACGGTTGCCGATCGTGAAGATTATCGCCGCCTGTTCTCTGCCATTTTTACGGATTTCTACCAGTTTCACCATCTGTTGGGGCCGCAAGGAGAACAACCGGACGCCGAACTGGTGGAAACCTGGTTACAGCGCCTGAAAATGAAAAGCAAATTGGAGTTCGACGGTACGCGCGTCACCAATCCACAGCTGTCGCAAGGGCAGCGCAAGCGCCTGGCCCTGCTGCTGGCGGTGGCTGAAAAGCGGGATATTTTACTGCTGGATGAGTGGGCGGCGGATCAGGATCCCCAGTTCCGCCGTACTTTCTACCGTGAGTTACTGCCCCAACTGCGCGAAATGGGAAAAACCGTGTTTGCTATCAGCCATGACGACCATTACTTTGAACATGCTGATCGCCTGCTGCAAATGCGAGATGGGCATCTGAGCGAACTGATTGGGGATGATCGCCATCAGGCGAGTCGGGACTCGGTTAGCCAGCTTGATTGAATTGCTGAATTTGTCGGGGCGCTAATATTCGCCCCGACATAGCGACTTGGTTGAGAAATATCTGTCGTCCCATAGGCCTAGGCTTGTGGAGTGATTGTTTATACCGATAATCAAAATCGCCGCCAATGATTTACTCTGTGTCTAGGGGAAAACGGTACATGGCATTGCGCTCGTGGTACCGATTTCAATTGGCAACAGGGTAGCCAGGGGAGCAGGAACGCGCCGATGGACAATCAATCACTCATTCCCACCACAGAGGTTCCACTAGCGGAAACGCTAAGATTTCCGCCATCCTGGCAACTCAATGAGCGGCAACAGCGCTTTATCGAAGATCTTTGGCTGGTGGAAGATCATGCCATGCCCGGTTCAGCCGATAATCTTGCGACGCCCGGCCAAGATGCCGAACAGCATCTGTAGCAGCGTTAACCCTAGCAAAATCGTCAACGGCACCGTCCAGCCTTGGGTCAAATCATGCACCAGGCCAAACAAGGTCGGCCCCAATGCGGCCAGTAGATAGCCGATGGACTGCGCCATCCCTGACAGCACCGTTGCCTGATGGTGGTGCTGGCTGCGCAGACCAAAGAAGGACAGCGCCAGCACCAACGAACTCCCCGCCCCCAGCCCGGCAAATATCAGCCAGATAAGCGAGTGGGCAGGCAGCAATAGCAATCCACCGACGCCAATAAAGATCAACAGCGAACTGACCAGTGCGATCCCCCGCTGGTCGCGAGCGCGTGGTAGTGCAAACACCATCACAAAGTTGGCGGCGATCGCCACGATCTGATAAACAAACAGCTCGAACCCCGCCTGCTGCGGTGAGGTGCCGTGGCTGGCGGCAAAGGCGCTGAACCAACCGATAATGGTGTAGAAGGTGATGGATTGCAGCCCCATGAACAAGGCCACCTGCCAACCCAGGGCGCTGCTCCAGGGAGAGCGAAAGGTTTCTGCGGCCACCGGCGTGCCGGTTCGGGTAACCGGGATGGGTTTGCGCTTCAGTTGGGGTAGCCAAATCGCCAGCGCGATAAACGCCGGCAGGCTCCAGCACAGCAGTGAAAAACGCCAGCCGTTATCGTTGAATGCCGCTAACGGCACCGCCATGCCGGAGGCGATAGCGGCCACCAGTGACATCACGGCCGCATAGGTACTGATCATCACCGCAGCCCGATGAGGAAAATCGCGTTTTACCAGCGTTGGTAGCACCACGTTGGCAAAGGCGATGGCAGCGCCGATCAACACCGTTCCCAGCCAAAGCATGCCATCCCACGGTTGTGAACGTAGCACGATCCCGGCGACCAGCAGCATCAGCGCCAGCCCGAGTGTGCGTTCAATCCCAATGTGTTTGGCCAGCGACGGCGTTAATGGCGATAACACCGCAAACAGGATCAGCGGCAGGGAATTGAGTAACCCGGCGGCGGTGGCAGAAAGCATCAGTTGGTGCTGGATCTGTTCCAGTAACGGGCCTACGCTGGTTAAAGGGGCGCGCAGGTTAGCCGCCACCAGCATGATGCCGGCCAGCAATAAGAAACGCGTCAAACGGCTGCGTTTAACAACACAATGTGCGGGTGGTTCAGGTTGGGGCATGAGATCCTCGCATCAGGCATGCAGCCAATCATTACTGCATGACGAGATGCGTTGATTGACGTTAACGCTTACGTACTGGCAGGGCTGCCAGTATCTGCGTGCCAGTTTAGGAAAGATCATCTCGCCTGACAAGAGGTTAAGGAAACCGCGCTTGGCACCCACCAGGTGACTTTGATCAACGCGAGGGCAACTATTGCTGGCAGCATGGCCCGCTATAACGGATAGTAACGGCAGTAAACTTATTGTGAGGAATCGCTATGTCTTCTTTCTACAGCCCCCGCCGTATTGTGCTTTACACCATCGCCGTGATCGTGATTTTGGTGATTGTCGGTCTGGTGACCCACCTGGGTGTCGGTTGGCTAAACTGAGCCAATTAACAGTTTTGTGATGTTGATCACCTAAGGAAAGAAAAGCCTTTTCGCTGCTGCCCGCCAAAGCCGCTTTCACTGTGCTATTTTTCACATACTCTTAACCTGCCGCCCTATCGGCCTGCGGCAGATTTCACTTTTCTCGCGCCCGCCGAGGAAATAGTTTCATTTCATTTCGATCCGAAAGCTTTTTACCCCCATTTGCTGCTAAAACTGCCCTGTAACCCCGATCACAATTTCATTGCTTTCGCTTTGTTGTAATACCGCCGGAGTAGAGCGAAAGCCATCATCTCCCGGCCAAAACCGGAAACCTGAGGACCTATTGCTCATGCCAGTGAACACCGCTAAACGACGTGAACACATTATCGATCTGCTCTGCGAGCACGGAAGCGTGCGGGTGGAACAGCTCAGCAAACAGTTTGCCGTTTCCACGGTGACGATCCGCAACGATCTGCGCTTTCTGGAACGCAAAGGCTGTGCGCTGCGTGCCTATGGCGGGGCGATGCTCAACCAGCAGTTTGCCTTCGATCGCCCATTACACGACAAGGGGCGCTTGAACCGAGATGTGAAATCACAGATTGCCTGCCGAGCGGCAAGCTACGTGCGGGACGGTGATGCGCTGATCCTGGACTCCGGTTCCACCACGGCCCAGATCGTGCCCTGGTTGAAACCGCGCCGCGATCTGGTGGTGATGACCAATGCGCTGAACATTGCCTATGAGCTTTCAGGTTACGACGGGGTGGAAGTGATGGTGTTGGGGGGAAGCGTCCGGCAGAACTCCTATTCGCTCTATGGCCCGGCTGCCGAGCAGCAATTGCGCCAGTACCGCTTCGACAAACTGTTTTTGGGCGTCGACGGTTTCGATCTGGTTGCGGGGATCACTACGCCTCATCCCGGTGAGGCACACCTCAATCGTGTGATGTGCGAGGTGGCGCGCGAAATTATCGCGGTAGCGGATGCCAGCAAGTTTGGTCGCAAGAGCTTTTGCATGATCCGCGAAGTCGGGCAAATTCATCGGCTGATCACAGATAGCCGTCTTCCACAAGATTATCAGCAGGCGCTCAGCGATTTAGGCGTAGATGTGGTGATAGCCGATCGCGAGTAGGGTGCCATCATGGGGGATTCATGCAGCAGTGGTTACAACTGGTAGCACAGCACAAGGCCGGCCAGCCGGTGGGGATATTTTCCGTTTGCTCCGCGCATCCTTGGGTATTGCAGGCCGCCTTGCGGCAAGCAAAGGCACGTGGCACGCCGGTATTGATCGAGGCGACGTCAAACCAGGTTAACCAGTTTGGCGGCTACACCGGCCAGACCGCCGCACAGTTTCGTGATGCGCTGTGGCGGATGGCGGATGACATCGGGTTGCCAAGGAGCGCTATTTGGCTGGGGGGCGATCATCTTGGCCCTAACGCCTGGCAAGACCGCCCGGCACAAGAGGCGATGGCGCTGTCCGAAACCCTGATTGACGACTATGTACGCGCCGGATTTCGCAAGATCCACCTCGACTGCTCCATGTCCTGCGCTGACGATCCCACCCCGTTGGGAGATGAAGTGGTGGCACAGCGTGCGGCGCGCCTGTGCGCAGTGGCGGAACGAGCCTGGCAGCAAACGGGTGGTGAAGCCCCGGTGTATGTGATCGGAACCGAGGTGCCAGTACCGGGCGGTGCGCAGGAAACGCTGCAAGGCATCCAGGTGACTACGCCACAGGCCGTCTCCGTCACATTAGAGGCGCACCGTCATGCCTGGCAGCAGGCAGAGCTGAGCAGCGCCTGGTCACGAGTGATCGCCCTGGTGGTGCAACCCGGCGTCGAGTTCGATCATCACAGCGTCGAACATTACCAACCGCAGGCGGCGCAGGCGTTGAGCCGCTTTATCGAACGCCAACCGGGATTGCTGTATGAGGCCCACTCGACCGACTATCAGGCACCGAAGGCTTATTCGCAGCTGGTGCGTGACCATTTCGCCATTCTGAAAGTTGGCCCGGCGCTCACTTTTGCGCTGCGCGAGGCGCTGTTTGCCCTCGATCGTATCGAACGTGAATGGTTAGGGGAGCATCGTTCAGCCCAGCTGTGCGCCACGCTTGAGCAGGTGATGCGTGAACAGCCGCATCAGTGGAGCCGCTATTATCACGGCAGCCCGCATCAACAGTATCTGGATCGGCACTACAGCCTGAGCGATCGCGTGCGCTATTACTGGCCGCAGCCACAGGTCCAGCAGGCCGTGGATGCGTTGATGGACAATCTACGGAGTAACCCAATCCCGCTGGCCTTACTCAGCCAGTATTTACCCGATCAGGCACGGGCCTTGAATGCCGGTGAGCTGAGTCAGGATCCGCAAGATTGGGTGATCCACAAAATTACCCAGGTGCTCGACGACTACCACTCAGCCTGTTACCCGGAGGTGCGCTGATATGCCCAATATTCTGATGACTCGTATCGATAACCGCCTGGTGCATGGCCAGGTAGGGGTGACCTGGACCAACACGCTGGGCGCCAATCTGGTGGTGGTGGCCAACGATGATGCCGCCGCCGATCCGGTACAGCAAAACCTGATGGACATGGTGGTGGCCGAAGGCGTGCAGACCCGTTACTTCACCCTGCAAAAAACCATCGACGTGATCCACAAGGCGGCGGATCGGCAAAAGATTTTTCTGGTGTGCAAAACGCCGCAGGACGTATTGAAACTGGTGCAGGGCGGAGTGCCCATCACCTTTGTCAACGTCGGCAATATGCACTTCGCCGCAGGGAAACGGCAAATCCACAAGACGGTCTCGGTGGATGACGATGACATTGCCGCCTTTCGTGAGCTGGCGGCGTTGGGCGTAGCCTGCGAGGTGCGCCGGGTGCCGGATGAAGCCGGTGAAGCGATAGGCAAACTGCTCGCTTGAGCGCAGGGGGAAGCATGTTAACTGACGCGTTATTGATTGCATTGCTGGCGGGGCTGGCCGGGGTCGACCTGTTCGACGGCCTGACCCACTTCCACCGCCCGGTAGTGATGGGGCCGCTGGTTGGCCTGATCCTGGGGGATGTCACCACTGGCTTGCTGGTGGGTGGGACGCTGGAACTAGTGTGGATGGGCATGGTGCCACTGGCCGGTGCGCAGCCGCCTAACGTGGTTATCGGCGGGGTGGTCGGCACGGCGTTTGCCATCCTCACCAAGGCCGATCCCAAGGTGGCCATTGGCGTGGCGGTGCCGTTCGCCATTGCGGTACAGGGCTGCATCACGCTGCTGTTCACCGCGTTTTCACCCATGATGCACCGCTGCGATCGCATGGTACAGGAGCTGAACTGGCGTGGCGTTGAGCGGGTGAACTACCTCGGTATCAGTATCCTGTTTGTTTTCTACTTTGTGGTGGCGTTTTTGCCGATCTACTTCGGTGCCGATGCGGCCAGCGCCATGGTGCAGAAAGCGCCGACCTGGCTGCTGGATGGGCTGGCAGTGGCGGGCGGTATGATGCCGGCGATCGGTTTCTCACTGCTGATGAAAGTGATGATGAAGAAAACCTACGTGGCGTATTTCATCCTCGGCTTTATTTCGGTGACTTTCCTTAAGCTGCCGATCCTGGCGGTGGCGCTGGGGGCATTGGCGATCGCGCTGATCGATTTCTTTAACAGTCAACGGGCAGATGCGGATGTGACCAGAAAGCCTGTTCAACCGGAGGACGCTGAAGATGGCATTTAATGATTCTGACGATCTGCTGGCACAAAAAGCAGCAAAGCGCCTGGAACAGGCATTGGCCACCAGCCAGGTCGAGCAGGACGACTACGTTGATAGCCGCCCGGCAGAAGCGCTGACGCGCAGCGATATCAACCGCATGGCCTGGCGTTCGCTGTTACTGCAGGCATCGTTCAACTATGAACGTATGCAGGCCGGTGGCTGGTTGTACACCTTGATCCCGGGCTTGCGCAAGATCCACCGCAATCCTCAGGATCTGGCGAATTCGATGAAGATGCATATGGAGTTTATCAACGTGCATCCCTTCGACGTTACCTTCCTCTCGGGGTTGGTACTGGCGATGGAGCAAAACAAGGAGAAAGTCTCCACCATTCGAGCGGTGAAAGTGGCGCTGATGGGGCCGTTGGGAGGCATTGGTGATGCGCTGTTCTGGCTGACGCTGTTGCCGATTTGTGCGGGCATCGGGGCATCTCTGGCGCTGGAAGGCAGCCTGTTTGGGCCGATAGTGTTCTTGCTGTTGTTCAACGTGTTCCACTTCGGGCTGCGCTTTGGGCTGGCGCACTATGGCTATCAGGCGGGCACCAGTGCGCTGACGCTGTTGAAAACCCATACCAAACGAATATCCCATGCGGCGTCGATCGTGGGCATGACGGTCATCGGTGCGCTGGTGGCCTCTTATGTACATCTTTCTACGCCGCTGATCATGCATGCCGGTAAGGCCACCGTGGCGTTGCAAACGGACGTGCTCGATAAGTTGATGCCCAACCTGTTGCCGCTGTGTTTCACGTTGCTGGTGTTCTTCCTGATGAAGCGCGGTTTCTCACCGGTGAAACTGATCGGTGTGACGGTGGTGATCGGCGTAGTGGGTAAATTTATCGGTTTGCTGTGAGGAAGAGAACATGCCAGGAATTGTCATTACCGGCCACGGCGGCTTCGCCAGTGGCCTGCTACAGGCGGTAGAGCAGGTGGTAGGGGAACAGCCTGCCTGTATCGCGGTGGACTTCCCTGTCCATATGGGCACGGCGGAGTTGAAAGTGGCGTTGAGTGCCGCGCTGCAAGCGGTAGAACAAGCGGACGGTGTGGTATTCCTTACCGATATGCTGGGGGGATCGCCTTTCCGTAGTGCCTGCGAGTTGGCCGATGCGCATGGCAGCTGTGAGGTGCTTACCGGGGTTAATATGCAGTTGGCTGCCGAAATGATGCTGGAGCGCGAAGGGCTGAGCCTGACCGAGTTCCGTGACATGGCGCTGGCCTGCGGCAAACGCGGCTTGACCAGCCTGTGGCACGAACGGCGTAAGGTGAAATGCGCCAACGCCGAGGCTGATGGGATTTAATCAGGTGCCTTCTCACTCCAACCCTTCCAAAGGGGGGAGTGAGAGGAGCTATTGAGGCTAACTCGGCATCGGCAACGGGCTAAGCGCCATCTGGGCCGGGCCATTTTCATTACGGCTGAAACGCCAGCAGGTCTGATGATATTTCGCCACGCTGTTGCGGTGTGCCACACTGACCAGCGTGACCCCCGGCAGTTCGTCAACCAGTAGGCAATACATCAATTGTTCGGTTTCATCATCCAACGCGCTGGTGGCCTCATCCAGGAACAGCACATCCGGGCGGGTAAGGATCGCACGGGCAAACGCCAACCGCTGCTGCTCGCCCGGTGAAAGGCGATGGCTCCAGTTGGCGCTGGTATCCAGCCAGCGTTGCAGGTGCTTCAGCCGGCAGTTTTCCAGGACTTTCAACAACTGCTCATCGCTGTAGTCTTTATCCTGATGCGGGTAACTCAACGCTTCACGTAGCGTACCGATCGGAATATAGCTGCGCTGTGGCAGGAACAGCGTGGTGAGATGTTTATCCTGGCCGATCTCACCCGAACCGTAAGGCCAGATCCCGGCAATGGCACGTAGCAGCGTAGATTTACCACAGCCAGAAGGGCCGACGACCAGTACGCGCTCGCCGCGTTGCAGCGTCATGGTTGCTGCACTTAACAGAGGCTGTCCATCGGGCAGCGTCAGGCCAACCTCGCACAGCGTCAGCGGTGAGTGGTCTTCCTGTTTCAGGCTGATGCCACGGGGCTGGTTATGGACTTCGTCCACCGCCGCGTTAAAGCCAGCCAGACGGTTAACGCAGGCTTTCCAGGTGGCCAGATTGGAAAACGCGTCGATAAACCATGACAGCGAGCCTTGCACCTGGCCAAACGCGGAGGAGATCTGCATCAGCCCGCCCATCTGGATCGCACCGGAGAAATAGCGAGGTGCCGCCACCAGCAGCGGAAAGACAATGGCAAACTGGCCGTAGAAGTTACTGGCGATATTCAGCCGCCGGGTGATGCGCATGATCGACCACCAGTTGCTGCGGATGGCCTCAAAACGGTTACTTAGCTGCTGCTTCTCGCGTGGCTCACCGTGATACAGCGCGATGGCATCGTTATTTTCACGGATACGTATCAGCCCGAAACGGAAGTTCGCCTCATAGCGTTCCTGATTAAAGCCGAGCATAACCAGCGGCTTGCCGACCCACCAGATCAGCAACGATCCCAGCGCCGCGTACAACAGGGCAAACCACACCATATAACCGGGCAGGGTAATGGTATGTTGGGCGATCACAAAGGTCATCGGCCCGCTGATATGCCAGAGAATGGTAATAAACGAACAGAGCGTCACCAGGCTGGAGAGCAGGCCGAGCGATAAAGATAAGGTGTACTGGGTCAGGACGTTGAGATCGTCAGAGATACGCTGATCGGGGTTATCGATAATCTGCTGTTGTTCGGTATGGTAATAGGCCTGGTGTGCCAGCCACTTGCCCATAAATTTTTCCGTCATCCAGCGCCGCCAGCGCATCTGTAGGCCTTGGGTCAGGTAGATTTTGTAGACCGCCAGCACGATGAAAGCTAACGCCAGATAGGTAAAGCGCCACAGCTGGGCTTTGAACACCGGGTAGTTTTTATTTTGCAGGGCATCGTAGAACACCTGGTTCCACTGGTTGATCAGCACGCTGATATAGACCAGCCCCAGGGATAGGCCCACGATGGCGATCAGCATCGCCCAGGCGCGCCATTTTTCTTCCGAAACCCAAAAGGGTTTGATCAACTGCCAGACGGCCCGTTTTTGTGTGGTGCTCGTGTTCATAAAAATCCAGAAGGTATCGTTTTCTTCTAGCATGGGCACGAGGTGGGTAACAAACAAACCGCCACATGTAAGCAGTTTTGACGTGGCTCATTATTTGCAATACAGCAGAGATAAAACGAGCGCTAGTAACGTTGAGTAGAGTAAGGCGAAGGCGTTTTTGGCGCGGCGGAAAATCACAACACAAAATGAAATTGTTACAACTAAGTTCGGGGCGAACATGTGCTCGCCCCGGCAGATTTATTTCACGGCATCTTTCAGTAATGCTTTCCAGCCTTCAACATTTCCCAAATACTCCTGCACGGGGATCTGGGATAGCCGCCCTTGATTATCCTCCAGGGCAAAGGTTGGGAAGCCATGCCCACGGACTCTGGCGAGCAGTGCGCGGCTGTCGGCGATATGCTGTGCCGTTGGCGCGCCGCTGTTCAAACGCATCTCGGCAATAAAGGCAGCAGGATCCAGGCCCAACTCTTTCGCCAGCGCTTCCAACACTGGCGCATCGGCAATACGTCGCCCTTCCCGGTAGTGAGCTTCCTGAATGCGGTGCAGCATATCCAGGCCCCGTCCGGCGAGCTGTTCAGCGGCCAGGATCGCAACGATCGGTGGCTCAGAGTCCATCACCGCCGTGGTGTCTCGCAGCAGCCCGTTGAAGTAACCGTCGCCGAAAGGCTGGCCGGTTAGCCCGGCAATCCGCTTGTCATGCGGCATCACGTAATTGCGCCATTCCTCGTTGATGGTTCGGCGGGCATTGCCGGTCATCATGCCACCGGCGTGCAGGGCAACGGTCAGGCCTGGAATAGCCTGCGCGGCCTTGGCCAGCGGTGCTGCACCGTAACACCAGCCGCACAGCGGATCGAAAATGTAATGCAGGGTCGTCATGTTTTTGCTCCTACCGCTTTACTGCGGCCACTTCATTTCGCCTTTCAGCACCTTGGCGCTCAGTTCCAGGCTAGAACCATCTTGCAGTTTTGGATAGTGCTGCTGCATGGCCGCGATCAGTTCCGCGGAGTTCTTGGTTTTTGGTAACTCGCTTTCCAGCGTGGTCAGGTAATTGTGGGTAAAGGTCACCGACTCCAGCGTTTGCGCCGCTCCTGGCAGGAAGTGCCCCGGAACCACCACCTGCGGTTTCAGCGCCTTGATGCTTTCCAGCGTTTGCTGCCAATGAGCGCGTGACTCGACGGTCTGATTATCCGCAATCCACGGATGAATATTGTCACCGGCCACCGGTACGCCACCCATCACAGCTTTCAACGACGGGATCCACACAAAGGTGCGGTCTGGCGTTGGGCCATTGAGGCCTTTCACTTCGACCTGCTGGCCATCGATGCTAAAGCTGCTGCCCTGCAACGGCTGCGGCACGATCACGGTTGTCGGTGCATTCTCCTTCAGGATCGGCCCCCAATAGGCGAGTTTACCTGCCTGGGTCGCATTGATCGCTTTGATCGTTTCCGGTGAAGCAATGATATTTGCCTCTGGGAAGGCGGCTTTGATCACGTCCAGCCCGAAATAGAAATCCGGATCCGAATGGCTGATATAGACCGTGGTCAGCTTCTTACCGGTGGCCTTAATCTTTTTCACCAGTTCCTGCGCATCGTTACGCTGGAATTGGGCATCGATCAGCGCCACTTCGTGTGGGCCGCTGACAATCTCGGAAGAGACCGGGAAAACGCTCTTTTCGCCTGGGTTGTACACTTCCAGGGTCAGAGTATTAGCCGCATTGGCGAAGGTGCTGAATGAAACTAAGCCGGTTACGGCCAGGGTCAGTAATGATTTCTTAAACATGTGCAGGTGCCTTTTGGGTATTTGTTGTCGTTGGCCAGATGATAGGTTGCATAGAACGGGAGAAAAACCGGATAATAAGCAATTATTCATTGCGTAAATCGAGCGAATCATGGATCGCATTACCGCCGCAGAGGTTTTTGTCACTATCGTCGAACGCGGCAGCATGATTGCTGCAGCGGATACCCTGGCGATGTCGCGAGCTATGGTGACGCGCTATCTGGCGCAGATGGAACAATGGGCGGGGGCGCGGCTGTTGCACCGTACTACGCGTAGGCTCAGCCTGACCGATGCCGGAGAGCGCACCTTGGAACGTTGCCGCCAAATGCTGGCGGTAGCGAAAGATATCGATCTGGTGGAAAACGAGCAGAGTGACGATTTACGTGGCCTGCTACGAATCACCTGTTCGCAATCGCTTGGCCAAACGGCGCTGGTGGGGGCGGTGGCGCAGTACCTGAAGCGTCATCCTCAGGTGGCGGTGGATCTGCAAATGAATAACCGAGCGGTCAATCTGGTGGAGGAGCGGATCGATCTGGCACTACGCATCACCAATGAACTGGATCCCAATCTGATTGCCCGGCCGCTTTCCAACTGCGCTTCGGTGATCTGTGCGTCTCCAGCCTATCTGGCCGCTCATGGTACCCCGCGTCACCCGCAAGATTTAGCTCTGCACAACTGCCTCACCTATTCCTACTTTGGTAAAAGCCTGTGGCACTTTGATGAGCAAGGCGTGAAGTCGGCGGTGGCGGTTAGTGGCAACCTCAGTGCCAACGAATCGGTGGTGCTGTTGGCAGGAACGCTGCAAGGTGCGGGGATCTCCATGCAGCCTTATTATTCCGCTGCGCCACTGTTGGCAAAGGGGGAGTTGGTGGAACTGTTACCGGGGTATTTGTCACAGACGATGGGGATCTACGGTATCTACACCTCGCGCCGACAAATGCCCGCCACGTTGCGTACCATGCTGGACTTCCTGGTGGAATGGTTTGCCACCGATCCTGGCTGGCGCGCCACGCTGCGCTAGCGTTGGATAACCGAAGCCAGGCGGGCGGGCAACTGTTGCGCCTGCTGCTGCAAGTGCTGCACAAAGGCGGTGACCAGCGCGGAAGAGGGGCGGTGCAGCGGGCGGATCAGGCTCACGGTAAACGGCACCTCGACGCTGAAGGGCCGCACATGAACGCCATTATTGGCGTAATCCAACGCGGTCAGCGGGTTGACGATTGAGATGCCGACGCCAGCCTTGACCATCGCACACACCGAAGCGGCGCTGTGGGTCTCCATCACCATCCGGCGCTCGATGCCTTGTTCATGGAACAGTGCGTCCAGCAGTTGCCGGTAGCTGTCGGTGCTCGACAGGCTGATAAAGTTTTCTGCGTTGAAGTCCTGCGGCGTCAGCGTGCTTTTCGCAAGCAATGGGTGCCCGGCAGGCAGCACACACACCTCATTCATTGTCATCAGCGTCATGCGCTCGGTGCCAGCGGGCGTCAGGGTATTCTCCGTCAGGCCCAGATCGTGGCGCTGTGCCGAAAGCCACTCTTCCAGCAACGGTGACTCCTGCGGGATCACGCTGAAGCTCACTTCCGGATAACGATCGACAAAAGGTTTGCACACGGCAGGCAGCAGCGATTGGGAAAACACCGGCAGACAGGCAATGGAAAGCTGCGCCTGCTGGAATTGCCGGATACCGGCGGCCGCATTCTTGATGCGATCCAGGCCGTAATAAGAGCGCTGCACTTCTTCAAACAGCCGCAAGCCCTGCACCGTCGGGTAAAGGCGGCCACGTACGCGGTCAAACAGTTGCAATTGGATTAGCTTCTCGAAGCGGGCAAGCTCGCGGCTGACGGTCGGTTGTGAGGTTTGCAGCAGCGCCGCCGCTTCGGTCAGATTGCCGGTGGTCATCACCGCGTGGAAAATCTCAATCTGGCGCAGGGTAATGGCGTACATGGCGAAACTCCACGGAGAGGAAAAGCCATATCATAAATGAATAGACTATGGCGAAATAGATATTTTTCACACCGGGGCCGCTGCGGCATGATGGTGGAAAATTTGATTATGGGAACCGAACCATGCCACGCTCCTTGAACGACACCTCAACCGCCCTGAACGCCGCCAATCTGCTGGCGCTGCCCCAACGCTTTGGTTGCCCGGTCTGGGCCTATGATGCGGCTATCATCAGCGAGCGTATCAGCCAGTTGCAGCACTTTGACGTGATCCGTTTTGCCCAGAAAGCCTGCTCGAATATTCATATTCTGCGCCTGATGCGCGAGCAGGGCGTCAAGGTGGATTCGGTGTCGCTGGGGGAAATCGAGCGCGCGTTAAAAGCCGGTTTTGAGCCGGGTGGCGAAGATATCGTGTTTACCGCCGATGTGCTGGATCACGCCACGCTGGCGCGCGTCAGTGAATTGAAAATCCCGGTCAACGCCGGTTCTATCGATATGCTGGAACAGCTTGGCCAGGTGTCTGCCGGGCATCCGGTATGGCTGCGGATCAACCCTGGTTTTGGCCACGGCCATAGCCAGAAAACCAATACCGGCGGTGAAAACAGCAAGCACGGTATCTGGTATGCCGATCTGCCGCAGGCGGTCGCCAAGGTGCAGCAATATGGCCTTAAACTGATCGGGCTGCATATGCACATCGGTTCTGGGGTGGATTACCAGCACCTGGAGCGCGTGTGTGATGCGATGGTGCAGCAGGTGATTGCGCTGGGGCAGGACATTACGGCTATTTCCGCCGGTGGCGGCCTTTCTATCCCTTATCAGCAAGGGGAAGAGGCGATCAATACCGAACACTATTACGGCCTGTGGAACCGGGCACGTGAGCGAGTTGCTGCACATCTGGGCCATCCGGTGAAGTTGGAAATCGAGCCGGGGCGTTTCCTGATGGCCGAAGCAGGCGTGCTGGTGGCCGAAGTGCGTTCGGTAAAACAGATGGGCAGCCGCCACTTTGTCCTGGTGGACGCTGGGTTTAACGATCTGATGCGTCCGGCGATGTATGGCAGCTATCACCATATCTCCCTGCTGCCTGCCGATGGCCGCAATACTGATAACCAACCGTTGCAAGACACCGTGATCGCCGGGCCACTGTGTGAGTCGGGTGATGTGTTTACCCAGCAAGCGGGTGGCGGTATTGAAACCCGTCCGTTGCCGCAGGTGCGGGTCGGTGATTATCTGGTATTCCATGACACCGGGGCCTATGGTTCGTCGATGTCCTCCAACTACAACAGCCGCCCGCTGCTGCCGGAAGTGCTGTTTGAAAACGGTGAGCCTCGCCTGATCCGTCGCCGCCAGACGATTGAAGAATTGATCGGGCTGGAGTTAATTTAAGCGTAGGGGCCAGGTACCACGGACTCACGCAGTTTTAACTCACCGACAAACGGCGTTAGCGGTTGCAGCGCTTCGCCGTTAATCAGACGCAGGGCTTGGGCGATCGCCGCTTCGATCATCGCGTCGATCGGCAGGTAGACGGTGGACAACGCCGGTTGCAGATAGGCGGCGCTTGGCTCATCGTCGAAACCAAACAGCGAAACGTCCTCAGGCAGGCGTTTGCCAGCCTGGTGCAGGGCCTTCATCGCGCCGATGGCCATATCATCGTTGCTGGCAAACAGCGCGCTGAATGCGTTGCCGCTAGCCAGCAGAGCCTTACAGCTAAGGTATCCGCCAGGTACGCTGCTATCACCGTTGGTGATCAAGGCATTATTGAAAGCAACCTGGTGGTGTTCCAACGCCTGACGATAACCCGCCAAGCGGGATTGGGCGGTGGGGGTATCGATCGGCCCGGTGATGCAGGCGATCTCACGGTGCCCTTGACGGATCAGGTAATCCACCACGTTGAAGGCGGCCTGTTGCTGTTCGAAGAACACGCAGCGTTCACGGGCCTGCGGCAGATCGCGGTTAATGACCATCACCGGAACCGGCAGGTCTTCCAGCAACTCCATCAGGGCACTTTCGCCCATAAAGCGGGTGTACAGGATAATCGCGTCGCAACGGCGATCCGCCAGCAGCCGTACCGCCTGCAATTCATCTTCTGGCGTGTCGTGGCCGTCGGTGACGATCAGGTGCTTGCCGCTGGCCTCGACCAGTTTGGCGGCCTGGCGCAGCAAACGGCCAAAGTAGGGGCCGTCAAAATTGGATACCACCAGCCCAATGCTGTTGGAGCTTTTATTGGCCAGCGATTGGGCGAGAAAGTTTGGCCGGTAGCCCAACTCATCCATTGCCTTGAACACCGCATCACGCGTGCTCTTCTTCACCTGGCCGGTGCCATTTAAAACGCGGGAAACCGTGGCTTTGGATACCCCCGCGCGCATGGAAACATCCAACATGGTGATCATCAATGGCTACCCTCTTTCAACGTCCGCTGCGGTAAATATTGCTGAGTCTAGCATAGGGTTAGATCGCGTCGAACATGTTCGACCCCTACAAATTCAGCAACATATGTTGTTGGGGCACCCATGCATTGATTCGCGTACACTAGACGGTGCTGGCGTTTAAGGCATTTTTCAGAGGGGATTAGCGTGTTTCGTATTGTGCATCTGGCGGACTATCCGCAGTATCAGCAACAGGTTATCGACTGGCAGTGGCAGGCGTTTGGCAGCGAAAACAGCCGGGAGTTCTTTGCCAGCGTGGTGGCCAGCAGCCTGCGGCATGAAGGGTTGCCGATCACCTTTATCGCCCTGTTGGATGACAAGCCGGTAGGCACCGTGGGGCTGTGGCGCTGTGATTTGATCAGCCGCCAGGATTTAACGCCGTGGCTGGCCGCGCTTTACGTTGAAGAGAGCCAGCGCGGCAGCGGGCTGGGGCTGCAGCTCCAGCAATATGTGCAGGAATACAGCCGCCGGGCCGGGTTCAAGGAGCTGTATCTGTATGCCGAGTTTAGCGGTTATTACGAACGCCATGGCTGGCAGCACATCGGCGAGGCGCTGGAGTACCCGGATCGCCCCGTGCGCCTCTACCACCGCCTGCTAGATTAGTTTTGCTCGAAAGCGTTATTGATGCTGGCGACCGAATGGCGGCGTACCAGCGTCGGGCTGAACATATTGGTGATCTCCGGTAGCGGCTGGTTGTTGGCCAGCGCTAATGCCAGCTCTGCTGCTTGCGTCGCCATCGCCACCACCGGGTAGCGGATAGTGGTCAGGCGTGGGCGCAGATAGCGCGAAATCAATACGTCATCAAAACCAATCAGCGAAATCTGGCCCGGAACGTCCACGCTGTTATCACTGAGCACCGAAAGCGCCCCGGCGGCCATCGGATCGTTATAGCAGGTGATGGCGGTAAACTGCTTACCACGGCCCAGTAACTCGGTCATGGCCTGCTCGCCGCCAATCTCATCCGGCTTGCCGTAGGCAACCAGCTTCTCATCCACCGCAATACCGTGCTCTTCCAATGCATCCAGGTAGCCCTGCAATCGATCGGTAGCATCTGAAATCTGGTGGTTGGAGCAGATAAAGGCGATCCGCTGGTGGCCCTGCTGGATCAGATGACGGGTGGCCAGCCAGGCACCATAGCGATCGTCAAGCGCTACGCAGCGGGGCTCAAAGCCAGGCAGCGTACGGTTGATCAGTACCATGCCTGGGATCTGGCGCATCCAGACGGTTAGCTCATCGTCGGTCAGCTTCTTGGCATGCACCACCAAGGCCGCACAGCGATGGCGCACCAGTTGCTCAATGGCCTGGCGCTCTTTTTCGGCATTGTGGTAACCGTTACCAATCAGCAGAAAATTATGCGTGGCGTAGGCCACCTGCTCCACGGCTTTTACCATGGCACCAAAGAAGGGATCGGAAACGTCAGAGACAATCAGGCCCAGGGTTTCGGTGGATTGCTGTGCCAGCGCACGGGCATTGGCGTTAGGGTGATACTGCAATCCTTCCATGGCGGCCAGCACGGCGGTCCGTGAACTTTCGCTGGCTTTTGGGGAGTTATTTATTACGCGGGACACCGTGGCGACGGAAACACCCGCCAGCCTGGCAACATCCTTAATCGTGGCCATATCTGCAACACTTCCTGGGTAATCGCTTACATTCCTCAGTTTTGCGGAAAAAATCGCGCGCCGCAAGGGCTGGTATCGTTAACTTGTGGTGAGCGTTGCATTTATGGCTTTTAAATTCACCTTTTCGCCCCCAAGCGGATCCAGGGTTAACGGATGCAGCGTGCGGTGCCCAACGATCCGGGTTGGTTGAGGTTTTTCAATAGTTTCATAACCATGTCTATCAAAGGCAAAACTACATCGCTGGTTACACTTTGCGCCTGACTGTTGCGATTGGCTGCTGGCGAGAGTTTGGCGTGGCGGGGTAAATTGACTGTCCCAGAGGTATTGATTGGTGAGCAATCGACATACTCTGTATGTTGAAGCCATTTTCAATTGCACCAACCTACGCGGATGCGTAGGTTTTTTTTTGCCTGCCGTATAGTATTCTTCCCTCAGACAATTTTTAAGGCCATCAACCCCGAGGGAGAGTGGGATGATATATACCGTGTTACGTGCACTGTTTCGCCTGATGTTTCGTGTTCGTGTCGAAGGCGACGCCAAGCATTTTGAGCAGCAGAAACTGCTGATCACCCCGAATCACGTTTCTTTCATGGATGGCGCGCTGCTGGCGTTGTTCTTACCGATAAAACCGGTGTTTGCCGTTTACTCCAGCATTTCCGAACGTTGGTTTATGCGTTGGCTGAAGCCTTATATCGACTTCGTGCCACTGGATCCCACCAAACCGATGGCCATCAAGCATCTGGTGCGCATGGTTGAGCAGGGCAGGCCGATCGTGGTGTTCCCGGAAGGGCGCATTACGGTGACCGGTTCATTGATGAAGGTCTACGACGGGGCGGCCTTTATCGCCGCCAAATCTGGCGCCATCATCGTGCCGGTACGTATCGATGGCCCGGAGTTCAGCGTGTTTGGCCGTATGGCCGGGGTGTATAAACTCCGCGCCTTCCCGCAGACCACCATCAGCATTCTGCCGCCAACCACTTTACCGATGCCAGATGCGCCAAAGGCCAGTCAACGCCGGCAGTTGGCCGGTGACAGGCTGCATCAGATCATGATGCAGGCGCGCATGGATACCCTCAAACCGCAAACCCTGTTCGGCGCGCTGTTGGCCGCGCAGCATCGTTATGGCCGCTTCAAGCCCTGCATCGAAGACGTGGGCTTCAAGGAAGACAGCTATCATACGTTGCTCAAAAAATCGCTGGGCGTCAGCCGCATCCTGGAACGCTTTACCGCGCCGAAAGAGCATGTTGGCCTGCTGTTGCCCAATGCCACTATTACCGCTGCCGCCATTTTTGGCGCTTCATTGCGTGGCCGGATCCCGGCGATGCTCAATTACACCGCCGGTGTGAACGGGCTGAAAAGCGCGATGACCGCGGCCACCATTAAAACCATCGTTACCTCACGCCAGTTCCTGGAAAAGGGCAAACTGACACACCTGCCAGAGCAGGTGCCGGAAGCCAACTGGGTCTATCTGGAAGATTTGAAAGATACCGTCACCCGCGACGATAAACTGTGGATCCTGCGTCACCTGTTCCAGCCACAAAAGGCAATGGTGCCACAGCAGCCAGAGGATGCGGCGCTGATCCTGTTTACCTCCGGCTCGGAAGGCCATCCGAAGGGCGTGGTGCATTCCCATGCCAGCCTGCTGGCTAACGTGGAGCAGATCCGAACCATTGCGGATTTCACCCCGCGCGATCGCTTTATGTCCTCGCTGCCGCTGTTCCACTCTTTCGGCCTGACTGTCGGGTTGATCACCCCGTTGATGACCGGTAGCCGGGTATTCCTCTACCCAAGCCCGCTGCATTATCGCGTGGTGCCGGAACTGGTTTATGACCGTAACTGCACCGTGCTGTTTGGTACGGCGACCTTCCTCAACAACTACGCCCGCTTCGCCCATCCTTATGATTTTGCCCGCCTGCGCTATGTGGTGGCCGGGGCCGAGAAGCTGGCCGAAAGCACCAAACAGGTTTATCAGGACAAATACGGCATCCGCATTTTAGAAGGCTATGGCGTCACGGAGTGTGCTCCGGTGGTATCGATCAACGTGCCTCTGGCGGCCAAAGTTGGCACCGTAGGCCGCATTATGCCGCAGATGGAAGCACGTTTGATCAAGATGGCTGGCATCGATAACGGCGGCCGTCTGCAATTGAAAGGCCCGAACATCATGAAGGGCTACCTGCGGGTTGAGCGCCCAGGCGAGCTGGAAGCTCCGGCAGCCGAGGACGAAAACGGCGTGCTGCAAGCTGGCTGGTACGATACCGGTGATATTGTCAGCTTCGACGAACAGGGTTATTGCACCATTCGTGGCCGCGTGAAGCGCTTTGCCAAACTGGCGGGGGAAATGATCTCGCTGGAGATTGTGGAACAGTTGGCTGTGCGCCTGTCACCGGAAGGGCTGCATGCGGCCACGGTGAAAAGTGACAGCAGCAAAGGCGAAGCGCTGGTATTGTTCACCAACGACGCCAGCATTACCCGTGATAGCTTGCTGCGGGTGGCTCGTGAGCAGGGCACCCCGGAACTGGCGGTGCCACGCGATATTCGCCTGGTGAAGGCGTTGCCGTTACTGGGCAGCGGCAAACCGGATTTCGTTACTTTGCGCCAAATGGCTGAACAGCCGGAGAAGGCATAATGAATGCAACTGATTCCCCACTGCTGTCACGTTCAATGATCGCGGTGATCTGTGCCCAGTTTCTCTCGGCCTTCGGCGATAACGCCTTGCTGTTTGCTACCCTGGCGCTGATCAAACAGCAAATGTACCCCGATTGGAGCCAACCGATACTGCAAATGGCCTTCGTGGCCACCTATATCATCCTGGCGCCGTTTGTGGGCCAAATCGCCGACAGCTTCTCCAAAGGCCGGGTGATGATGGTCGCCAACGGCTTGAAGCTGGCCGGTGCGCTGGTGATCTGCTTTGGGCTGAACCCTTTCCTGGGCTATACCCTGGTCGGCATCGGGGCGGCGGCTTATTCGCCTGCGAAGTACGGCATCCTGGGTGAGATCACCAGCGGCGATAAGCTGGTGAAGGCCAACGGTCTGATGGAGGCTTCCACCATTGCTGCCATCCTGGTGGGGTCGGTAGCCGGTGGCATGTTGGCAGACTGGCATATCGTGGCCGCACTGGCGGTGTGTGCCGTGGTTTACGGCGCGGCAGTCGTCGCTAACCTCTATATCCCGCGCTTGCCGGTTGCTCATAAGGTAGCCTCCTGGCACCCACGCGTCATGGGGAGCACTTTCTTCAACGCTTGCGTGGTGCTGTGGCGCGATGGCCAAACCCGTTTCTCACTGATCGGTACCAGCCTGTTCTGGGGCGCTGGAGTTACCCTGCGCTTCCTGCTGGTGCTGTGGGTACCGGTAGCGCTGGGCATTAGCGATAACGCCACGCCAACCATGCTCAACGCGATGGTGGCAATAGGTATTGTGGTCGGGGCCGGGGCGGCAGCCCGCTTTGTGACGCTGGAAACGGTTAAGCGCTGTATGCCTGCCGGGATCCTGATCGGCATCGCCGTGGCCTTCTTCGCCGTGCAAACCAGCATGCTGAATGCTTATGGCGTACTGCTGGTGATTGGTGTGCTGGGGGGCTTCTTTGTGGTGCCGCTGAATGCGCTGTTGCAAGAGCGGGGCAAACGCTCAGTTGGGGCGGGGAATGCCATCGCGGTACAGAACCTGGGTGAAAACACTGCCATGCTGCTGATGCTTGGCCTCTACTCTTTGGTGGTCAAATTAGGCGTGCCGGTGATCGGCGTCGGGATCGGTTTTGGCGTCGTGTTCGGCCTTGCCATCACCGTACTGTGGATATCTCAGTTCCGCTCGAAAGCCTAACAATAGTCCCCTCACGCCAACCCTCTCCCATAGGGAGAGGGCGCTGATTCGGCGTTATGGTTGGGTATGAAGTAGGGGTGTGGCTGTTTCAACGCTCATTGCCAAAAGTGAGGGAGTTGGTGCGGTGCTGAGGTTAGAGAGAGAACTTAGATAGTGGCACTTTCGGTCCCCTGTGGGAGCTGGAATGGTGTCGTAATCAGGTACCGTGATCAATAAAAGAGAACTGATTCAGTGCGGGGGTCAGGTAGATTTCTGCAACCGAAATCGAACTCGAACGGTCCCCTCTCCTTGTGGGAGAGGGTTAGCGTGAGGGGGCATTTATGGCGCTGGAATGGTGAAGCGGCTGTGGATCTCTTCCAGGGCCTGCAACACTTCCTCGTTCAGCACCACGTCAAAACTATCGATATTCATCTTCAACTGCTCCAGCGTGGTGGCACCCAGCAAGGTGCTGGCAACGAACGGCTGCTGGCGCACGAATGCCAATGCCATCTGTGAAGGATCCAGACCGTGCTTTTTCGCCAGCGCCACGTATTCGGCGATCGCCGCCTGGCTCTGGGCTGAAGAGTAGCGGGTAAAGCGACTGAACAGGGTGTTGCGCGCCCCGGCCGGTTTGGCACCGTTGAGGTATTTACCCGACAGCGTACCGAAGGCCAGGCTGGAATAGGCTAACAGTTCGATGCCTTCATGTTGGCTAATCTCTGCCAAACCAATCTCAAAGCTGCGGTTTAACAGGCTATAGGGGTTCTGGATCGACACGATACGCGGTAGTTCGTGTTTTTCTGCCAGTTGCAGATAGCGCATCACGCCCCAAGGGGTTTCGTTAGAGACGCCGATATAGCGAATTTTGCCGGCACGGACCTGCTCGGTTAGCGCTTCCAGGGTTTCCAACAGCGGGATGGTGGCTTTTTCATCGGTGTACTGATAATTGAGCTTGCCGAAACAGTTGGTGGTGCGCTGTGGCCAGTGTAGCTGGTACAGATCCAGATAATCGGTATTTAACCGTTTCAGGCTGGCGTCCAGGGCGGAGCGGATATTTTTGCGATCCAATGCCTGCTGTGGGCGAATGCCCGCGTCATTACCCCGGATCGGCCCGGAGACCTTGCTTGCCAGCACGATTTTATCGCGGTTGCCGCGCGCTTTGATCCAACTGCCAATGTACTGTTCTGTCAGCCCTTGGGTTTCCGGGCGCGGCGGCACTGGATACATCTCTGCGGTATCAATCAGATTGATGCCAGCGGCTAATGCATAATCCAGCTGTGCGTGGGCATCGGCTTCGCTGTTTTGTTCGCCAAAGGTCATGGTGCCCAGTCCCAGCACGCTCACTTCTAAAGAACTGTGGGGAATACGGTGGTATTGCATTAACGGCCTTCCTTCAATGTTAGCGCTTACGGGCGTGATGCCCGGTAAAACAGAAGCCAGAGATCCAACGGCGTAACACGCCTTACTTGACTATAACCAAGCGTGGCAGATGGTGGAAGAGGATTATACCCGCCGTCTTTCAAGCTGCAGCTTGAAATCCATAGGGTAATTAACTGACGGGCTAAACCCCTGATTGATAATCCGTCAGGGGTAAGGATGATACGGGGGCTGGGATTAACGCTCGATAACCTGCGAGACCTGATCGCCGTTAATCTGGCGCTGGTTGCCTTGCTCGTCCTGATAGCTGATCAGGCCGGTATCCTTATCGATTTTAGGCTTACCCTGCGTGAGGATCATATTGCCGTCTTTGGTGGCCATCACATAGTCGCTGGAACAGCCTGCTAATCCGGCGACCATCATCAGGGCGGAAATAGCCATTACCCACTTTTTCATGCCGAACACCTTATATACATGGAATAATTGTCTTAATAGAGTAGCAAACTCTGCCAAAGATGGCTTTCGGACGTATCCCATCTGTGTAAGGAGAAATGACAGTGAAATCAGAGGGCGGAGGGCTAATCAAAGCGTAAAGTGCCTGGCGAGCAGCGCCCGGGTGAAGTTTTTCTTCAGATAGAAACCGCGCGGCAAGGTAAGGATCGGTTGGCCTTGTTCGCCGGTGGCTTCGGTCAGTGCCTTGTTGTTGGCCGCTTTTGGCCGCAGCTGTAGCACTTCGCCATGGCGGGCGGTGATCCGCTCAACCTGGCCGAGCACGATAAGATCCATCAGCTCTTCCCAATCCCGGCGCAGCATCTCGGTTTCTTCCTGATTGGGCTGCCACAGCAGCGGGGAACCTACGCGGCGTTGCGCCAACGGGATTTGTCGTTCGCCCTCCACCGGGATCCACAGCACCCGTGCCAGCTTGTGGCGTACGTGGCTGCTTTCCCAAGTGACGCCGCTATTGCCTGTCAGTGGGGCTACGCAGACGAAAGTGGTTTCCAGTGGGTTACCGGCGGCGTCGACCGGGATGGTTTTCAACTCGATGCCCAGCTCTGGGAAATCCTGTTCAGGCTTACTGCCCGCCATGGCCCCCAGATATAGCTCCAGCAGCATGCCGACCCAACCTTTATCTCGCTTGAGATCTTTGGGAATACTGACCTGCGCACGGGCGGCCAGTTCGCCAAGGTTAAAGCCAGCCAGCGCCTGGGCACGGGCTAATAATTGCTGCTCGTTTTCTGGCGGCAGCGGGGATAAACACGCCATAAATCAGACCTATGCATTATGGTTAAAAAACGTACCGAATTTACTCACAGCCTTAAAAGGGAAAAGCAGGCTGGGGAAAACAACAATAGTAGCATGATTTTGCATGACTTTTTGGCTACCCAACCGCGGTAGAAAAATTTCATTGCGGGGTTGTGCACCTGTAGCCACCGACAATAAACAGGATCTTACACCTATTTATCCACAGATTTCTGGGATAACCCAACTTTTTGCCGATCACTGGTTTGATTTACAGCCTTGACGCGGGGCATTTTTTACGAATTTGGCGGTTTTATAGGTCACTGGGTATAATAATCTGTGGATAAAATCCGCATTGGTGGATCTTTCGCCAGAGAAAGATCCAAAGCGTGCATAGATCACATTTTTACCCTGTTCATAACTGTGTTTAAGTGTTTATTTCATTGTATTTAAAGGAATAATAAAAAGTTAAAAATACGGCGGATTTTAAGTTCAATCGAGTTTTCCCGGCTTATCCCTAGAGTTCTTCACACACCTATCCACAGAAAAAGTGAATAAAACCGCCCTCGAACCTCGTTACATGTTTATAACTTTGCCATTATCTGTGAGTTATCCCAATGTTATCCGAGCGACGGTGCTGCAAAGCAGTGGTTTACCGCCTGTGGCTTGTGTGAAACAATCAGGTTATCAATACGAATTTATGCTTATCGAGGTAGTCCGGTGATCGATGATGATGGCTACCGCCCGAATGTTGGTATCGTAATCTGTAATCGTCAGGGGCAGGTCCTATGGGCCCGCCGTTACGGTCAGCACTCCTGGCAGTTTCCCCAAGGGGGAATAAACCCTGGCGAAACGCCTGAGCAGGCGATGTACCGTGAGCTGTTCGAAGAAGTGGGGCTGAGTAAAAAGGATGTGCGTATCCTGGCCTCAACCCGCAACTGGTTGCGCTATAAATTGCCAAAACGTTTGGTGCGTTGGGACACAAAGCCGGTTTGTATCGGCCAAAAGCAGAAATGGTTTCTGCTGCAGTTAATGTGCAATGACGCGGATATCAACATGCAGCGCAGCAGTACGCCGGAGTTTGACGGCTGGCGTTGGGTGAGCTTCTGGTATCCGGTGCGCCAGGTGGTGTCGTTTAAACGCGACGTGTACCGCCGGGTTATGAAAGAGTTTGCCGCAACCGTCATGCCAATGCAGGAACTGGCAGCGCAGCGGCAGCCTCCTGCTTATCGCCGAAAGAGAGGTTAAGTCAAACCGACTATGCTCACGCGCTTGCGAGAAATTGTTGAGAAAGTGGCCGCGGCGGCCAGTCTGACAGATGCGCTGGATCTTTTGGTCAATGAAACCTGTCTGGCGATGGACACCGAAGTCTGTTCCATCTATCTGGCAGACAACGACCGCCGCTGTTATTACCTGATGGCGACGCGCGGGTTGAAAAAGCCCCGTGGGCGTACTATCGCCCTGGCCTTTGACGAAGGCATCGTCGGCCTTGTTGGGCGGCGGGCAGAGCCGATCAACCTGGCGGATGCCCAAAGCCATCCCAGCTTCAAATATATTCCGCAGGTCAAAGAGGATCGTTTCCGATCCTTCCTTGGCGTGCCGATCATTCATCGCCGCCAGCTGCTTGGCGTGTTGGTGGTGCAGCAACGTGAACTGCGCCAGTTTGACGAAAGCGAAGAATCCTTCATGGTTACCCTGGCCACCCAAATGGCCGGGATCCTCTCGTTATCACAGCTAAACGCCATTTTTGGCCAGTATCGCCAGACCCGCATTCGGGCGCTGGCTGCGGCTCCTGGTGTGGCAGTGGCGGAGGGGTGGTTAGATAGCAGCCAACCTTCACTCGATCAGGTGTATAAAGCCTCCACGCTGGATACCGTCAGCGAACGCGAACGCCTGACACAGGCGTTGGAAGAGGCTGGGGCAGAGTTCCGCCGCTTCAGTAAGCGTTTTAGCGCCAGCTCGCAAAAAGAGAGCGCGGCGATCTTCGATCTCTATTCCCACCTGCTCAACGATGCTCGCCTCAAACGTGAACTGTACGCGGAGATCGATGCCGGTTCGGTGGCCGAATGGGCGGTAAAACAGGTGATTGAAGCCTTCGCAGCCCAGTTTGCGACCTTGCAAGATACCTATATGCGCGAGCGTGCCAGCGATCTGCGCGCGCTTGGCCAACGCCTGCTATTCCACCTCGACGATACCACCCAAGGGGCCAGCCAATGGCCAGCCCGCTTTGTACTGGTCGCCGATGAGCTGACGGCGACCTTGTTGGCCGAAGTGCCGCAGGATCGTCTGGCTGGCGTGGTCGTGCGGGACGGTGCTGCCAACTCCCATGCCGCGATCCTGGTGCGGGCCATGGGCGTGCCAACGGTGATGGGGGCAGACATCCAGCCTGCGCTGTTGGCCCAGCGAATGCTGATTGTTGATGGCTATCGCGGCGAGCTGCTGGTCGATCCGGAACCGGTGCTGGTGAAGGAATATCAACGTCTGATCAGCGAAGAGCAGGAGCTCAGCAAGCTGGCAGAAGACGACGTTGAACAGCCCGCAGAGCTGAAAAGCGGTGAGCGGATCCAGGTGATGCTGAACGCTGGTCTTAGCCCGGAACATGAACAACTGCTGGGCGCGCGCGTGGACGGTGTTGGCCTGTACCGCACCGAGATCCCGTTCATGCTGCAAAGCGGCTTCCCGTCGGAAGAGGAGCAGGTGGCGCAATATCAGGGCATGCTGCAACTTTTCTATCCGCATAAGCCGGTAACGCTGCGTACGCTGGATATCGGTGCTGATAAACAACTGCCCTACATGCCGATCAGCGAGGAAAACCCGTGCCTCGGTTGGCGGGGGATCCGCATTACGCTGGATCAGCCAGAAATCTTCCTGATCCAGGTGCGCGCCATGCTGCGTGCCAATGCGGGAACCGGCAATCTGGGGATCCTGTTGCCCATGATCACCAGCCTGGAAGAGATCGACGAGGCCAAACGCCTGATCGATCGCGCCGGGCGAGAAGTGGAAGAGATGCTGGGATACGACATACCCAAACCGCGGATTGGCGTCATGCTGGAAGTGCCGTCGATGATCTTCCTGATCCCTTATCTGGCCGCACGCGTCGATTTTATCTCGGTGGGAACCAACGATTTAACTCAGTACCTGCTGGCGGTGGATCGTAATAACACCCGCGTTGCCTCGCTGTATGACAGCCTGCATCCAGCCATGTTGCAGGTACTGAAATTGATCATCGATCAGGGGACGGCGGCTGGGTTGCAGGTCAGCCTGTGCGGTGAACTGGCGGGAGATCCGATGGGCGCTCTGCTGCTGGTGGGAATGGGTTACCGCAATCTGAGCATGAACGGGCGCAGCGTCGCACGAATCAAATATCTGTTGCGCCATATCGAACTGGAAGATGCGCAAGGGCTGGCTCAGCGGGTATTGAGTGCCCAGATGACCACCGAGGTTCGCCACCAGGTCGCGGCATTCATGGAACGGCGTGGCATGGGTGGGCTGATCCGCGGCGGCCGCTGATTAGGCGTTGCCCAGCCCGTTAAGCGTTGACCGATTTTTTTACAGAACTTTTCCCTGCCGGCAAGCCCGGACGTGGTTAAGCCTATGTTATGATGCGCCATCTCAATGCGGTGCTCCCGTTGCACGGGCTTTGCACCGCGTTTGGCACCTGCCGCCCCCGCTTGGGGATGAATAACAGACATATTGTGGTGATAGATGAGCACTAGCTATCTGGCGTTTCCAAAATTTGATCCGGTGATTTTCTCTATCGGCCCGGTCTCTTTGCACTGGTACGGTTTGATGTACCTGGTTGGCTTTGTTTTTGCCATGTGGTTGGCGGTACGCCGCGCTAACAAGCCCGGCAGCGGTTGGACCAAAGACGAAGTGGAAAACATGCTGTATGCCGGTTTCCTTGGGGTCTTTATCGGTGGCCGTGTCGGTTATGTGCTGTTCTACAACCTGCCGCTGTTCCTGGATAACCCGCTCTACCTGTTCAAAGTATGGGATGGCGGTATGTCATTCCACGGCGGCCTGATTGGCGTGATCGCGGTGATGCTGTGGTTTGCCCGCCGCACCAAGCGCAACTTCTTCCAGGTTTCTGATTTTATTGCCCCACTGATCCCGTTTGGTCTGGGCGCTGGTCGCCTGGGTAACTTTATCAACGGTGAGCTGTGGGGGCGTGTCACCACCAATACACCTTGGGCGATGCTGTTCCCAAGCTCGCGTCCGGAAGACATCGCCATCGCTGCCGCCAATCCTCAACTGCTGCCGCTGCTCAATGAATATGGCGTGTTGCCACGTCATCCGTCGCAGCTGTATGAAATGGTGCTGGAAGGCATCGTGCTGTTTATCATTCTGAACCTGTTCATCCGCAAACCACGTCCGATGGGGGCCGTTTCGGGCCTGTTCCTGATTGGCTATGGCACATTCCGCATTATCGTCGAGGCGTTCCGCCAGCCGGATGCCCAGCTTGGCCTGTTTGACGGGGTGATCAGCATGGGGCAAATCCTGTCCGTGCCGATGGTGCTCGCCGGTATTATTATGATGATCTGGGCGTATCGTCGTCGTCCACAGCAACAACAGTCGTGAGGAAAAATGAAACAGTATCTGGATTTGATGAACAAAGTGCTCGCCGAGGGCACCCCTAAAGCCGACCGTACCGGCACTGGCACGTTGTCGATTTTCGGCCACCAGATGCGTTTCAACCTGCAGGAAGGTTTCCCGTTGGTGACCACCAAGAAATGCCACCTGCGGTCGATCATTCATGAGCTGCTGTGGTTCCTGAACGGCGATACCAACGTGGCGTATCTGCGCGAAAACAACGTCAGTATCTGGGACGAATGGGCCGATGAAAACGGCGATCTTGGCCCGGTCTATGGCAAGCAATGGCGTGCCTGGGGCGCGGCGGATGGTCGCCAGATTGACCAGCTAAGCACCGTGTTGCAACAGCTGAAACAGGACCCGGACTCGCGCCGTATTATTGTTTCTGCCTGGAACGTGGGTGAGCTGGATAAGATGGCTCTGGCACCGTGCCATGCCTTCTTCCAGTTCTATGTGGCGGACGGCAAACTCTCTTGCCAGCTGTATCAGCGCTCGTGCGACGTGTTCCTCGGCCTGCCGTTCAATATTGCCAGCTATGCGTTGCTGGTCCATATGATGGCGCAACAGTGCGATCTGGAAGTGGGCGATTTCGTCTGGACAGGTGGCGATACCCATCTGTACAGCAACCACATGGAGCAGACGCAGCTGCAATTAACCCGCGAGCCGCGTGCGTTGCCGAAGCTGGTGATCAAACGCAAGCCAGCCTCGCTGTTTGATTACCGCTTTGAAGATTTTGAGATTGAAGGCTACGATCCGCACCCGCCGATCAAGGCTCCTGTCGCTATCTGATTTGCTGAGGGCCGTATCCGGCCCTTTTTCATCATCCCACTGAAAGTTGGCGCGCCGCATGCTGCGTCCGTGCTGCATTGCCAAAAATGCGAAGCCGTACTCAATTTCCCCCAGCTCGTTACCTGCTAACTAAAAATTCTGCGCATCATTTGCCAGCCTGAGAAAAGGTGCCTTTCATCGTGCCTCTGGCCGATTACACTCGCCGTATGAACCGATATAAAAATAGCCCCGAACACCAGCAAGGCCTGACGCTGATCGAACTGATGATCGTGATGGTCCTGGCGGGGATGCTGACCTCTTGGGGGGTTAGCCAGTGGCATCACTATCAACAGGCGCTGCGGCTGGAGCAGACCGCCCAGCAACTGCTGGCATTCTTAACGCGCTTACAGGCCGATGCCAACTGGCATAACCGCAACGCTTTATTGTGGTTTCGGCCAGGCAAAATCTGGTGCATAGGCAGCGGCCCGCGGGTGGCATCTTGTACTGCACTGGCGGGCCGGGCCTTTACCCCAGAACATCTGGATGTGGAGTTACAAGGTTATACCCAAAAGGAAATGGGATTTTATGGAGTGCGCAACAATGCGCAGGCCGGGCATATCCTGCTAGGCAATCAGGCTGGCCGCATACGTCTGGTGCTCTCCGCCAAAGGGCGTTTGCGGCTGTGCAGCGAAGAAACCGCCATTCGGAGCCTGCCCTTATGCGAACCTTAGAACCAGGCTTTACCCTGCCTGAGGTGCTGCTGGCGATGACTTTCGGCAGCCTGATTGCATTGGCAGCGGCGAAAACCTTACCGATGCTGCGTCAGCAGACGGTTGATATGGGCCGTCATTATCGGTTGGATCTGGTATTACGCCAGTTGGCTTTCGGGATTGAAAAGGATCTGTGCCGTAGCGGGTTTTGTGCCGGTCAGTGTAATGGGCGTTCGCTGCTGATTAGCCATGCGGCGGGTGAAGCGCCGGGCAGCTGTGTGATCGTGGCCTACGATCTTAACCGCAATGGCAACTGGGACCGCGGTGGCGATGCCGAGTATTTTGGTTACCGCCTGCGGGCCGGTGGGTTGGAGGGGCAAAGCGGCGTGACCCAGTGCCAAGGCAGTGGCTGGGAACGCTTGCTCGATCAGGAAGAGGTCCGGATTGCGTCTTTTTCTGTCAGCCAGATTGCAGGGCGCGATGGCAAATCCTTGATGTTGTTTGCCCTAAGTGGCCGCTCAACGGTGCGGGCAAATATAGAGCGCCGCCTGGAGTGGGCGGTTAGCATGGAGGCACGCTAGGGATGGATAGGCAGCAGGGGGGCAGCACATTGGCTGCGGTGATGTTGTTGCTGGTAATGGGGCTGATGCTGCTTACCGCCCAGCAGCGGCAATTGGACAGTGCGCTGCTGCTGGCCGTCGATCAGCAGCGCTATCTGCGGGCCTACAACCAGGCGGCTTCGGCCCTAAGTTGGGGGCTGGCGCAGCCGTGGCCACGGGAGTCTCTACAGGCGAGCCATTGGTCCTGCCAGCAGATAAGCGGCGAGGCTTTGCAAGCCTGCGCTCGGCTCTCGGCCCGTACCGGTTTGGTGATGGTTCGTGGGGCTGGGGATATCGCGGGATCTGAGCCCTTGTGGCTATACCAACTGGCTACACAACAAGGCGGGGCTGGCGGCCACCTGCTGAAAGCGCAAAAAGGCGGCTGGCTGGATTTTTGCCCGGAAAAGCGGGAAAGCGATTGTGCTGAATAAACGAGCTGGCTGGCGAACTCAACGGGGTTTCAGCCTGCCTGAAGTGTTGATCGCGGCATTGTTGTTCGCCGTCTCGCTGCTAGGGCTGTTACAATATCAGCAGGTGCTGTTGCAGGCTTTTCAACGGCAGTGGCAATATCGACAGGCCTGGTCACTGGCGCACCAACAGCTGGAAATATTCAGTGCTGGAGCTGAAATAACCCATGCCATATCGCTACCGCCTAATTGGCACTACCAAGTCGAAACCCACCAGGCGCAAGGCTCATGCTTGAGGCGTACGGTGAAGATACAAACGCCGCTGCACCAACAGATTGAACTCAGCCGCTGGTATTGCGGGCAGTAGCGCGGGCGTTACATGTAGTGCCCCTACGTAGTGGGCCGGTGAGGTTCGTCAGTCGTCTTGATCGATATCCCTCTCTATATTGGTCGAGGTGTTCTCGATCGGTTCCCTCTCCCTTTGGGAGAAGGTTAGGGTGAGGGGACGTTGAGTTAGTAGTTGGTAATGCCCTTTTTCGCTTCCAAGGAGCCTCATGTTTACGGTTTATCATTCCAATCAGTTGGACTTGCTGAAAACGCTGACCAGCGCGCTGATAGCCAGAGAACCTTTGGCCGATCCGTTTCAACAGGAAGTGGTGCTGGTGCAAAGCCCCGGTATGGCGCAGTGGTTGCAGATGCAGCTGGCCGAGCAGTTTGGCATTGCCGCGAATATCGTTTTCCCGCTCCCGGCGACCTTTATCTGGGACATGTTTACCAAGGTATTGCCCGGCATTCCCAAAGAGAGCGCCTTTAGCAAAGATGCCATGACCTGGAAGCTGATGTGGCTGCTGCCAGGCATGCTGACCCGGCCCGAGTTTGCTCCCCTACAGCATTACCTGACCGATGACGCCGACAAGCGCAAGATCCACCAGCTCGCCGGGCGCGTTGCCGATCTGTTTGACCAATATCTGGTTTATCGCCCGCAGTGGCTGGAGAGTTGGCAGCGTGGGGAGGCGGTAGAAGGGCTGGCAGAGGCGCAAAGCTGGCAAGCCCCCCTGTGGCATCGGTTGGTGGAATATACCCACGAGCTGGGCCAGCCCGAATGGCACCGCGCCAACTTGTATCGCCGGTTTATCAGCGCGCTGGAGAATACCACTCAATGCCCTGCAGGATTGCCGCCACGGGTGTTTATCTGCGGGATTTCTGCCTTGCCGCCAATTTACCTGGAAGCGCTGCAGGCTTTGGGTAAACATATTGATATCCATCTGATGTTTACCAACCCCTGTCGCTATTACTGGGGCGACATTCAGGACTACGCCTTCCTGGCCCGTTTGCAGAGCCGCAAACGCCGCCACTATCACCAGGCACGCGAGCAAGGCTTGTTCCGTCAGCCAGAACAGGCAGCCCAACTATTTGATGCCGAGGGCGAACAACAGCTGAGTAACCCGCTGTTGGCTTCCTGGGGGAAGCTGGGGCGCGATCATCTGTATTTACTGTCGCAGATGGAGGCGGTGCAGGAGGTGGATGCCTTTGTCGAGATCCCGGCAGATAGTTTGCTGCACGCCATTCAGCACGACATGCTGGAGCTGGAAGATCACGCACTGATCGGCACCACGCCAGAAACCCTGGAGCGCAGTGACAATAAGCGCCAGCTCGATCCGCAGGATCGCTCCATCAGTCTGCATGCCTGCCATAGCCCGCAGCGCGAAGTCGAGGTGCTGCACGATCGGTTGCTGGCCATGCTGGCAGAAGATCTCCAACTTACCGCGCGCGATATCATCGTGATGGTGGCGGATATCGACAGCTACACCCCGTATATTCAGGCGGTGTTTGGCAATGCCCCCGCCGGGCGCTACCTGCCGTTTGCCATTTCCGATCGTAAGGCCAGGCAGGCGCATCCCGCGCTACAAGCCTTTATTTCCTTGCTGGATCTGCCGCAAAGCCGTTTTACCTCAGAGCAGGTATTGGCGCTGTTGGACGTGCCCGCGTTAGCGGCGCGTTTCTCGATTCAGGAAGAGGGGTTAAGCCTGTTACGCCACTGGACTGGCGAATCAGGGGTACGTTGGGGATTGGATGATGACAACGTGCGTGAGCTGGATCTACCCGCAACCGGGCAGCATACCTGGCGGTTTGGCCTGACGCGGATGCTGCTGGGCTACGCCATGGACAGTAACGCCGGAGATTGGCAGGGCGTATTACCTTATGATGAGTCGAGTGGATTAGTGGCCGAACTGGCCGGGCAATTGGCCGATCTGCTGGCACAACTTAGCCGTTGGCGGCAAATCCTCAGCGAAGAGCGGCCGTTAGCCGAATGGCTGCCGCTGTGCCGCCAACTGCTCAATAGCTTCTTTGAGACGGACAGCGAAACGGAAGAGGCGTTGGCGCTGATCGAAGAGCAGTGGCAGAAAGTGGCCAGCTTTGGCCTGGCAGCACGCTATCCCGATGCCGTGCCGTTGACGCTGCTGCGCGATGAACTGGCCGCACGGCTCGATCAGCAACGCATCAGCCAGCGTTTCCTGGCCGGCCAGATCAACTTTTGTACCCTGATGCCCATGCGTTCCATTCCGTTCAAGGTGGTCTGCCTGCTGGGCATGAACGACGGTGTCTACCCTCGCACCTTGCCGCCGCTGGGGTTTGACCTGATGGCGCAGCAGATTAAGCGGGGCGATCGCAGCCGACGTGACGATGACCGCTACCTGTTCCTGGAGGCAATCCTCTCTGCCCAGCACCAGTTGTACATCAGCTTTATCGGCCGTTCCATTCAGGACAACAGTGAGCGTTATCCTTCGGTATTGGTCACTGAACTGCTGGAATATCTGCAGCAAAGCTACTGTTTGCCCGGCGATGAAGCGTTGGATGCGGACGGCAGCGCACGCAGGGTCGGTGAGCACTTGCTTAAACGCCATGCCCGCATGCCGTTTGCTGCGGAAAACTTCCTGCCGGGGAGTGAAGATCAAAGCTATGCGGCAGAATGGTTGGCCGCTGCCGATGGTCGTGGCGCTGCACATCCGGAATTTAATCAACCGCTGGTGGTGGAAGAGAAAACCCAGGTTTCTCTTGATGAACTGCTCCGTTTTTACCGCCATCCGATCCGTGCTTTCTTCCAGCTACGTCTGGGTGTTAACTTCATTCTGGAAGAGACCGATCTGCCGGAAGACGAGCCTTTTACGCTGGATAACCTCAGCCGCTATCAGTTCAACAGCCAATTGCTGAACACGCTGATCGAGGGGGAGGACGCAGGCAAGTTATACCAACGGGTGCGGGCATCGGGGGGATTACCTTACGGAGCTTTCGGTGAGATTTACTGGCAAAAGCAGCAGGAAGAAATGGCGGAGCTGGCTGAACGGGTGCGTGAACAGCGCCAGGAGAATGGCAGCCTGGAGCTGGATATCGAGGTGGCGGGCATGCGTATCACCGGTTGGCTGCATCAGGTACAGCAGGATGGCTTGCTACGCTGGCGGCCAGCAACGCTTTCGGCCGTAGACGGTATCTTACTTTGGCTGGAGCACCTGGTGTATTGCTGCGTTGGTGGTAGCGGCGAAAGCCGCATGTTTGGCAGCAAGAATTCCGCCTGGCGCTTCGCTGCGCTTACGAGCGAGCAGGCCCATGAGCAGTTGGCGGAGCTAGTGGCGGGCTACCGCCGTGGCCTGTCGCAGCCGCTGATGCTGCTCAATAAAAGCGGTTGGGCCTGGTTGAGCCAATGTTATCAGGCGCAAACGCAGCAGATAGACTGGGATGAAGAAGTCCAGATCAAGGCGCGTGCCAAGCTGCTGCAAGCCTGGCAGGGCGATCAGCGGATCCCGGGCGAGGGGGCAGATCCCTATACCCAGCGCGTTTTCCGCCAAATGGATAATGTTCGCCTTGAACAAATCCTGAAAGAAACAGAGCGTTACCTGTTGCCCGTGGCCCGCAATAACCTGGGGTAATACCCCCTCGGTGACACAGGTCGCAGTGAGATGATAAAAATTTTACGCTTTTATACTCAACCATTGAGGTTAAGTCTGGTCTTACATAACGTATAGGCATATACGTTGTAGAGTGGCGTACGTAACGCCCCCAACGATGTGGGCTATAGTGAGTTGAGTGTTTAAAACCGTAATGCTTTGAGTTAGAAATTGAATTTCATTGGGCATCGCTTCCGGTTGTGTCATTTTGCACCATGCTGTCACCGTCAGGGAGTTGGCGTGACAGCCAGAGAACAGGGGTTTATTTTGGATATGCGCAGACTGTTGACCCGCATTACCGGGTTGATGTTATTGGTTATGTTTTGGGCGCCGTTAAGTTGGGCCGCACAAGGCTGGCAACCGTTGGCGGAAAAGATCAACAAAAGCGATCACGATCCGCGTGAATATCAGGCTATCAAGCTGGATAACGGCATGACCGTACTGCTGGTGTCTGACGCGCTGGCACCAAAGTCACTGGCTGCCCTGGCGCTGCCGGTAGGCTCGCTGGAAGATCCCAACAGCCAACTTGGCCTGGCTCACTACCTGGAACATATGGTACTGATGGGCTCCAAGCGCTATCCAGAACCTGAGAACCTCTCCGAGTTTTTGAAAAAGCACGGTGGTAGCCACAATGCCAGCACCGCGTCTTATCGCACCGCATACTATCTGGAAGTGGAAAACGACGCTTTAGAGCCCGCTGTCGACCGCATGGCCGATGCCATTGCCGAACCTATTCTCGATCCCGGCAATGCGGACCGTGAACGCAACGCGGTGAATGCCGAGTTAACGATGGCGCGCTCCCGTGACGGTATGCGCATGGCGCAGGTTGGGGCAGAAACCCTCAATCCGGCTCACCCTAGTGCACGTTTTTCTGGCGGCAACCTCGAGACTTTGCAGGATAAGCCAGGCAGCAAGCTGCACGAAGAACTCGTTGGTTTTTATCAGCGTTACTATTCTGCCAACCTGATGAAGGGCGTGCTGTATAGCAACCAATCCCTGCCTGAACTGAGAGCGCTGGCGGTTAAAACCTTCGGCCGCATTCCTAATCATGATGCGAAAGTGCCACCGATCACCGTTCCGGCGGTTACCTCGGAGCAGCAGGGCATCATTATTCATTATGTACCGGCGCAGCCGCGCAAGCAGCTGAAGGTCGAATTCCGTATCGATAACAACAGCGCCGAGTTCCGCAGCAAAACCGATACCTATATCAGCTACCTGATTGGCAACCGCAGCACCAATACGCTTTCCGATTGGCTGCAGAAGCAGGGGCTGGCAGATGCCATCAATGCGGGTGCCGACCCGATGGTCGATCGCAACGGCGGCGTATTCTCAATCAGCGTTTCCTTGACCGACAAGGGGCTGGCGGAGCGTGACCAGGTGGTGGCAGCGATCTTCAGCTATCTGAAAATGCTGCAGGGCGAAGGGATCAAACAAAGTTATTTTGACGAGATCGCCCATGTGCTGAATCTGGATTTCCGCTATCCGTCGATTACCCGCGACATGAATTACATCGAGTGGCTGGTGGACACCATGCTGCGCGTACCGGTAGAGAATACGCTGGATGCGCCGTACCTGGCCGATCGCTACGATCCTAAAGCCATTGCTGAACGCCTGGGTCAGATGACGCCACAAAATGCGCGTATCTGGTTTGTCAGCCCGAATGAGCCGCACAACAAAACGGCTTACTTTGTTGATGCACCTTATCAGGTTGAGAAAATCAGCGCGGAACGCTTCGCGAAATGGCAGCAGTTGGGTAAAGATATCGCGCTTTCTTTACCGGGGCTGAACCCTTATATTCCGGATGAGTTTACCCTGAACAAGCCCTCACATGAGTTTACCAAACCGGAAATGGTGGTGAACCAGCCAGGGCTGCGGGTGCTGTATATGCCAAGCCGCTATTTTGCCGATGAACCCAAGGCCGATGTGACGGTAGCTTTGCGTAACGCCAAAACCATGGATTCGGCGCGTAATCAGGTGCTGTTCTCGTTGATGGATTATCTGGCGGGGATCTCGCTCGATGAGTTGAGCTATCAGGCTTCGGTGGGCGGGATTAGCTTCTCTACCGCGCCCAATAATGGCCTGATGTTTAGCGCCAATGGTTTTACCCAGCGTTTGCCACAGCTGTTGACCTCATTGATTGAAGGCTACTCCAGCTTTACCCCAACGCAAGAGCAGTTGGAACAGGCGAAATCCTGGTATCTGGAACAGTTGGATTCCGCCGAGAAGGGCAAAGCCTTTGAGCTGGCGATCCAGCCGGTACAGATGCTGTCCCGCGTGCCTTACTCCGAGCGCAGTGAACGCCGTGAAGTGCTGAAAACCATAACGTTGCAAGACGTGCTGGCTTACCGCGACAGCCTGATGGCCGGGGCCACGCCGGAGTTGCTGGTAGTGGGTAATATGAGCAAGCAACAGGTGGACACGCTGGCCTCTTCACTGAAGAAGAGCCTGGGTTGTACCGGTGTGGAATGGTGGCACGGCGAAAACGTCGTGATTGATAAAAACCAGTTTGCCAATCTGCAGCGTCCTGGCAGCAGCACCGATTCGGCGCTGGCGGCGGTGTATGTCCCAACGGGGTATGACGAAGTGACCAGCATGGCGTATAGCTCATTGCTGGGGCAGATCATCCAACCTTGGTTCTACAGCCAATTGCGTACCCAAGAGCAGCTCGGCTATGCGGTGTTCTCCTTTGCGATGCCAGTTGGCCGCCAGTGGGGCATAGGTTTCCTGCTGCAAAGCAACAGTAAGCAGCCAGCCTATCTCTACCAGCGCTATCAAGATTTCTATCCGAAGACGGAAAAGCGCCTGCGTGAATTGAGCGATGCCGATTTTGCCCAATACAAACAGGCCATGATCAATGAGCTGCAACAGCGTCCACAGACCTTGGGTGAAGAAGCGGGCCGTTTCAGTAGCGATTTCGATCGCGGTAATTTCGCCTTCGATACCCGTGAAAAGCTGATCGCCCAGGTGCAGACTCTAACGCCTGCCAAACTGGCGGATTACTTCCATCAGGCGGTGATTAAGCCACAGGGTCTGGCACTGTTGTCTCAGGTGAGTGGCAGCAGCCAGCAGAAAGCCGACTTTGCTGCGCCGGGTGAAGGTTGGGTGACCTATCCTAACGCCTCGTCCCTGCAAAAAACGCTGCCTCGTAAAGTGGCGACGCCATGACGAAAGGCGTTCCTCAGCGGCTTGATCCACCGACGTTGCCGCTGTTTGGTGAACGGCTGATCGAAGCCTCGGCAGGGACAGGGAAGACCTTCACTATCGGTGCTTTGTATCTGCGCTTGCTGCTTGGCTTAGGCCAGGCGGCGGCGTTTCCACGGCCGCTCACGGTAGAAGAGATCCTGGTAGTTACCTTTACCGAAGCGGCGACGGAGGAGCTCCGGGGCCGCATTCGCAGCAATATCCACGCATTACGCATTGCCTGCGTACGTGGGCATAGCTCAGACCCGCTGTTTGCCGCGCTGATGGCGGAGATTGGCGATCTGCCAGAGGCCGCAGCGCAATTGCTGGCTGCCGAGCGCCAGATGGACGAAGCGGCGATCTACACTATCCACGGTTTTTGTCAGCGAATGCTCACTCACAACGCATTCGAGTCGGGCATTCTGTTTGAACAAACGCTGGTGCAGGACGAACTGCCGTTGCGCCGTCAGGCCTGCGCCGATTTTTGGCGGCGTCACTGCTACCCATTGCCACTGGGCGTTGCCCGGGCGGTTAGTCAGGAGTGGAGCGGCCCAGAGGCCTTGTTGAGCGATCTCTCGGGCTACCTGCATGGCGAAGCTCCCACTCTGCGTCAGCCCCCTAAAGATGAAGAAACGGTGCTGATGCGCCATGAACAGATAGTTGCGCGGATCGATGCCCTCAAGGCGCAATGGCAGGCATCGGCGGCGGATCTGGAAGCGCTTATCAGTCAGTCTGGCGTCGACAAACGCAGCTACAGCAGCAAACATTTACCCAACTGGCTGAATAAGGTCGGGGAATGGGCGGGCCAGGAAACCGAAGATTACCAGTTACCTAAAGAGCTGGAGAAGTTCCGCCAATCGGTGCTGCTGGAGAAAACCAAAAAAGGTGAAGCCCCGAGGCATCCGCTGTTTGTGGCGGTTGATGAGCTATTTGCCGAACCCTTGACCCTGCGTGACCTGATCATGGCACGGGCGCTGAGTGAAATACGCCTTTCTATTCAACAGGAAAAACGTCAGCGTGCCGAACTGGGTTTTGACGATCTGCTCAGCAGGCTGGATGCGGCACTGCAAAGCGCCGGTGGTGAACAATTGGCATTGGCGATCCGTCAGCGTTATCCGGTGGCGATGATCGATGAGTTTCAGGATACTGACCCACAGCAGTACCGGATCTTCCAGAAACTGTATGTTGGCCGGGAAGAGTGTGGTTTGCTGCTGATTGGGGATCCAAAACAAGCGATTTACGCCTTCCGTGGGGCAGACATTTTTACCTATATGAAGGCTCGCTCAGAGGTAAGTGCCCACTACACCTTAGAGACAAACTGGCGCTCATCACCTGCTATGGTTGGCAGCGTTAACCGCCTGTTTGCTCAGGTGGAAAAGCCGTTCCTGTTTGGCCAAATCCCGTTTATCGAGGTAGCAGCCGCAGCGAAGAATCAGGAACTGGTCTTCGAGTGGCAGAATAAACCGCAACCGGCCATGCAATTTTGGTTGCAACCCGGGGATGGGGCCGGAGTAAGTGATTACCAACAATTAATGGCGCGCTTGTGCGCAGCCCAGATCCGCGACTGGCTGAGTGCCGGGCAGGCCGGAGAAGCCTGGCTGGTCAAAGGGGGTCAACGTCGCCACGTTCAGGCATCGGATATTACCATTCTGGTGCGTAGCCGCGCCGAAGCGGCGTTGGTACGTGACGCACTCAGCGCGCTGGCCATCCCTTCGGTTTACCTTTCCAACCGTGACAGCGTGTTTGATACGCCGGAAGCCAAAGATTTACTGTGGCTGCTACAGGCGGTGCTGGCTCCCGAACAGGAGCGAACCCTGCGCTGCGCGTTGGCCACCGGGCTATTGGGGTTGGATGCCTTGACGCTGGATGGGCTAAACCATAACGAGTCCGCTTGGGATGATTTGGTCAACGAGTTTGATGAATACCGTAGCCACTGGCTGCGCCGTGGCGTATTACCGATGCTGCGTGAGGTGATGGCCAAGCGGCATCTGGCTGAAAACCTGCTGGCCAGCCCAGGGGGCGAGCGCCGTTTGACCGATGTGATGCACCTGGGGGAGCTGTTGCAGGAAGCCACGGCGCAGTTGGATGGTGAACATGCGCTGGTACGTTGGTTGGCGCAGCAGATCGCTCAGCCGAATCGCCAGTCGGATAATCAGCAACTGCGGCTGGAAAGTGACCGTCATCTGGTGCAGGTAATCACCATCCACAAGTCGAAAGGGTTAGAGTTCGATCTGGTGTGGCTGCCTTTTGTGGGGAATTTCCGCCAGCAGCAGCAGGTGCTGTATCACGATCGTCAGACCTTTAAAGCCCTGCTGGATCTTAATGCCAACGAAGAAAGCGTGGCCTGGGCGGAAGAGGAACGGTTGGCAGAGGATTTGCGCCTGCTGTATGTGGCGCTGACCCGTTCGGTATATCACTGCAGTATCGGTATTGCGCCGTTGTTTCTCGGTACGCGCAAGAAGCAGGGCGATACGGATTTGCACCGCAGTGCCCTGGGATATCTGGTGCAGGCCGGGCAGGCGGGCGATGCTGCCTATCTGCAAACCTGCCTGCAGCAGTTGGCAACCCAAGGCATTGCGCTGTCGCTGGTGGATGCGCCAGGTGAACAGAGCTGGGAGCCGCAGACGGCAACCGCCGCAGAACTGACGGCCAGGCAGTTCCCACGCAGGATGCAGGATTTCTGGCGGGTAACCAGCTATACCGGCTTGCAGCAGCATGGCTCAAGCCGGATGCAGGAGCTGTTGCCGCGCCTGGACGTTGATGCCGTTGGTGAGGGCGATACGGTTATCCCCCCCGCATTTACTCCCCATACTTTCCCGCGCGGTGCGGCCCCTGGCACTTTCCTCCACAGCCTGTTTGAGGAGCTGGATTTTACCCAACCGCTAGATGAGCAGTGGCTGCTGGAGCAGTTGCAACACCAAGGGCTGGAGGAGCATTGGTTGCCGGTATTATCCGGCTGGATGCACGTGCTGCTGAATGCGCCGCTTAATAGCAGCGGCGTCGCGCTATCCGCCTTACCGTCAGGAGCCAGGCAGGCAGAATTACAGTTCTATCTGCCGATCGGTGGCCTGCTGCAAGCGCAGCAACTGGATGAGTTGGTAAAACGCTACGATCCCCTTTCTGCTGGCTGCCCGGCGCTGGATTTCCAACAGGTTCAGGGCATGCTGAAAGGCTTTATCGATCTGGTATTCTGCTGGCAGGGTAAATACTACCTGCTGGATTACAAATCCAACTGGCTGGGCGAAGACAGCAGCGCCTATACCCAAGAGGCGATGGCGCGGGCGATGGCGGAACACCGCTACGATTTGCAATACCAACTCTATACCTTGGCGCTGCACCGCTATCTGGGGCATCGCCTGGCGGATTACGATTACCAGCGCCATTTTGGCGGAGTGATTTATCTGTTTTTACGCGGGGTAGATGCCGAGCATGAGGGCAACGGTATTTTTGCCTGTCGTCCGGAGTATGCTCTGGTTGAAGGAATGGATCGCCTGTTTAGCGGTGAAACGGCCAACGTTGAGGATGGGCAATGATTGAGATTTTGCATCAGGCGTTGGCTCTGGGCGCCTTGCGACCGCTGGACGTGCAATTTGCCCAGGTGGTCGCCAACGATGATGAACCGGATATCCTGCTGGCCGCCGCCTGCCTGAGCTCGGAGGCCGGTGCGGGCCACGTTTGTCTGTTGCTCGAACAGCTATTGCCGGAAAATCTGTTTGATGGCCGCCAGCCTGAGTTGGCCCTGGCTGCCTGGCAGGCCTGCGGGCAACCGGACGTGGCTAGTTGGCAACAGCGTCTGGCGAGATCGCCTGCGGTTAGCGATGGCAGTACGGCAACGCCGATGGTCCTGCAACAGCAGCGGCTGTATCTGCAACGCATGTGGCAGAGCGAAGGTGATGTTGCCACTTTTATCAGTAGCGACAGCGTGCCACAGGAACTTGAAGAGGCGCAGCTTCGCACCATTCTCGATCGGTTATTTGGCGCGGCTACGGACGAACCCGACTGGCAAAAAATTGCCGCAGCGGTAGCCGCCACGCGCCGCATCGCGATTATTTCCGGCGGCCCCGGCACCGGCAAAACGACCACCGTTGCCAAGCTGTTGGCGGCACTGGTGCAGTTGGCGGACGGGGAGCGTCTGCGCATTCAACTTGCTGCGCCTACCGGTAAAGCAGCAGCTCGTCTAACCGAGTCCTTGGGAAGCGCTAGCCGTCAGTTGGATTTAACCCTGGAGCAACGAGCCTTATTCCCTACGGAAGCGGCAACGTTACACCGCTTGCTGGGGGCCCAGCCAAACAGCCAGCGCATGCGCTATCACCGGGGGAACCCGCTGCATCTGGATGTGCTGGTAGTGGATGAAGCTTCGATGGTGGATTTGCCCATGATGGCAAGGTTGATTGCTGCCTTGCCCCCCAAGGCGCGAGTCATCTTCCTGGGCGATCGCGATCAACTGGCCTCGGTGGAGGCTGGAGCCGTGCTGGGGGATATCTGCCGGTTTGCCGAGCAGGGATATAGCGAGGCCCGTGCGGCACAGTTGGCGCGTCTGACCGGTTGCCCCGTGCAAGGGCAGCCAGCGGAGGCCGAGGCAGCGGTGCGCGATAGCCTGTGCCTACTGCGCAAGAGTTACCGGTTTGATGCCAAATCCGGCATTGGCCAGTTGGCTTTGGCGGTGAATGCTGGCGATAGCAAGCGCGCCCTGGCAGCGTTGAACGGCAGCTATGCTGACGTGGCGGGTTACCCGCTGGCAGAAACCGAAGATTATCAACGGCTGCTGGATAGCTGCGTTGCCGGTTATCGCGACTATCTGCGGCTGGTGGCAGAAGGGGCAGGGGCCGTGACGATCCTGGATGCCTTTGGCCGCTTCCAGTTGCTTTGCGCACTGCGCGAAGGGCCATTTGGCGTTGCCGGGCTGAATGAGCGTATCGAAAGCGGGCTGCAGCGTGCCGGTTTGATCCGGCGTAATCCTGGCCCCGCCGGGCGCTGGTATTTGGGGCGGCCGGTGATGATTGGCCGTAATGATAGCGCGCTGGGGCTGTTTAACGGCGATATTGGCATTGCCTTACCCGGTGAGGGTGGCGATCTGCGCGTGCATTTCCAATTACCGGACGGCAGCATCAAATCGGTACAGCCTAGCCGCTTACCGGCGCATGAAACCGCCTATGCGATGACGGTGCATAAATCACAGGGTTCGGAGTTCGACCATACGGCACTAGTGCTGCCGAATCATTTTCTGCCGGTGCTGACCCGCGAGCTGGTTTATACCGCCATTACACGCGCACGCCAGCGGCTTTCGCTGTATGCGGTAGACAAGGTGTTGGTAAGCGCTATCCGCACCCCCACGCAGCGCCGCAGCGGGTTGGCCGAACGCTTGCAGATCGGGAAGTAACAACGAGGGGGCGCAGCACGCTGCGCCCGTCTGATATTCAATGGGTTAGCCAGGGTAAGTCAAAGATCGGCCAACAGGATCTTCGAGCGGCGCTGGTAGTTATATAAAGCCTGTTTCTGCATCGGCAGCACGTCGACTTCCGCCGGAGTGAAGCCGCGTTCCTGGAACCAGTGGATGCTGCGCGTGGTCAACACAAACAGCTTCTGTAGCCCCATCTGGCGAGCCTGGCTTTCTACCCGCTGCAGCAGCATCTCGCCCCGTGACGAGCTGCGGTAATCCGGATGCACCGCCACGCAGGCCATCTCACCAATCTTCTCTTCCGGGAACGGATAGAGCGCGGCGCAGGCGATGGTCAGGTTATCGCGTTCGATAATCGTGAACTTGTCGATCTCCATTTCCAACTGCTCGCGCGAACGGCGGACTAAAATCCCTTGCTGCTCCAACGGGCGGATCAGCTCAAGTATCCCACCGATATCATTGATGGTCGCCCGGCGTACCTGTTCGGCGCTCTCCATGACGATTTGGGTACCGATACCGTCGCGTGAAAATAGCTCCTGTACCAGTGCACCATCCTCCTGATAGCTGATCAGGTGGCTGCGGCGTACCCCGCTGCGGCAGGCCTTTACCGCGCCGCGCAGGAAGCGCACGGTGCCGGAATGGTAGTCACCAGCCTCTTCCAACTGCTCGATACGTTTTTGTGCATCGTTGGGGAACAGTTCGGAAAGGATATTGCCTTCCGCATCGGTCACCCCTTGTGATGAACAGAAACCGATCATTTTCTCGGCCTTCAGTTTGATTGCCAACTGGGTGGCGACTTCTTCCGAGGTCAGGTTAAAGCTTTCGCCGGTCACCGATACCGCCACCGGGCCAATCAGCACGATGGCCTTACTGTCTAGTTGGCGATGAATGGCTTCTTCATCAATACGGCGAATACGGCCGCTGTGGCAATAATCGACGCCGTCATCCACGCCTAGCGGTTGGGCGATAATAAAGTTGCCACTCACTACGTTGATGTGCGCCCCTTGCAATGGGGTGTTATTCAGGCTCATGGAAAGCCGTGCGGTAATATCCAGCTGTAACAAGCCGGCGGCCTGTTTGACCAACTCTAGCGTATGGGCGTCGGTCACCCGGGTATGCTTATGATAAATCGGCTCGTAGTTATGCTGCGCCAGATTGCTGTCAATCTGCGGCCGCGCACCGTAGACCACCACCAAACGAATGCCCAGGCTATGTAACAGCCCGATATCGTTAACGATACTGGAAAAGTTTTCATGTTCAATAGCTTCGCCACCCAGCATGACGACAAAGGTCTTGCCACGGTGAGTATTGATATAGGGAACTGAGTGACGGAATCCTTGCACCAGCTCTGTACTACGTTCCTTCACGGCAAGACCTCATTTGCATATTTATACGGTATTTTTGTATTTTTATTCTTTTATTGCGCCAAAGGCAAGTAGGAAATGAGCACGATTTTTCTGACAAATGCGCTAACTGATTAATAAATTGAAAGATCATAAAAAGATTTTCTGATGACAGCGGTGAATGGATTGGGTAAAGTTTTTGCCATTGTTTTTTTTTGCTGTTTTTTTAATCGTTATTTTTACCGGAGCCGCATGCCTAACTCAAATCACAATCCGGGCCGCCGTCGTTTGTTGCAGGGGGTTGCCGCAACCTGGTTGCTGAGTGTGAGTCGCGTTGGTTTCGCCGCTGCTTCTCATGTGATTGCTGTCCGTGTCTGGCCTTCCTCGACCTATACCCGAGTCACGCTGGAATCCAATGTTCCACTGAAATACAAACAGTTTGCCCTGACCAATCCAGAGCGCATCGTGGTGGATGTGGAAGGGGTACAGCTAAATAGCGTGCTTAAAGGTATCGCCGGGCAGGTGCGCAAAGAAGATCCCTATCTGAAACAGGCGCGGGTCGGCCAGTTTGACAAGAATACCGTCAGGCTGGTGCTGGAACTCAAGCAAAGCGTCAGCCCAAATATGTTTACCCTGACACCCGTCTCCGAATACCGCAACCGCCTGGTGATGGATCTTTATCCTACCAAGGGGGGCAGCGGTGAAGAGTATGATCCGCTGTTGGCGTTACTGGAAGATTACAACAAGGGCGATCTGGAGCGGACGTTACCGGCGGAAGCACCGCAGGCCGGTAAGGCTGGGCGCGATCGGCCGATTGTGATCATGCTGGATCCTGGACACGGAGGTGAAGATCCGGGGGCTATTGGCAAAAACAAAACCCGTGAAAAAGACATCGTGCTGCAGATTGCCCGCCGTCTCAGTGCGTTGATCAAACGCGAACCCAACATGAGAGTGTTTATGACGCGTAATGAAGACGTGTTTATTCCATTGAAGGTGCGCGTAGCCAAAGCTCGTAAGCAGCGGGCCGATCTGTTTGTCTCGATCCACGCCGATGCTTTCAGCAACCGTTCGGCACGCGGTTCCTCGGTGTTTGCGCTTTCTACCAAAGGGGCAACCAGCAACGCCGCCAAGTTTTTGGCGCAGACCCAGAATGCCGCCGACGATATTGGCGGGGTTAGCAAGAGTGGCGATCGCTACCTGGATCACACCATGTTCGATCTATTGCAGACCGCCACCGTCAATGACAGTTTGAAGTTCGGTAAGGAAGTGCTGAACCGCATGGGTAAAATTAACCGTCTGCATAAGAATCGTGTCGATCAGGCCGGCTTTGCCGTATTGAAGGCCCCGGATATTCCGTCGATCCTGGTGGAAACGGCGTTTATCAGCAATCTGGAAGAAGAGCGCAAGCTGCGCACCAGCCATTTTCAGCAGCAGGTGGCGCAATCTATTCTGGCTGGGATCAAAGCCTATTTCGCCAACGGTGGCGCATTGGCACGGCGTTAAACCAGGCGTAGCCCAAGGAGGGGCGGCGTGGTTAATGGGGAAGGTAGGGGAAATTCAGATACAAAAAAACACCCGTTAAGGTGCTTGTCTGATGTTATCAAGATTGGTTGCGGGGGCCAGATTTGAACTGACGACCTTCGGGTTATGAGCCCGACGAGCTACCGGGCTGCTCCACCCCGCGTCCGTCTTGATACTGATATTATCGAACCAACCCTTCATGTGATACCGCCATTGCCGTATCGGTTGGTTGCGGGGGCCGGATTTGAACCGACGACCTTCGGGTTATGAGCCCGACGAGCTACCAGGCTGCTCCACCCCGCGTCCGTATAATACCTTTTCTTTCATCGAATCCAACCTGTTTTTGATACCGTTATCACAGTATCGGTTGGTTGCGGGGGCCAGATTTGAACTGACGACCTTCGGGTTATGAGCCCGACGAGCTACCAGGCTGCTCCACCCCGCGTCCGATGGAAGCGCACTATACTCTCCAGGCATTTTGTTGCAAACCCTTTTTGCATATAATTCACCGAAAGCCATTTTTATGCTGCATTAGTCCCCAATTTGCGTTTTTTTTCATCATAATCATCTGGCTGGGAATTTTTAGCGGTAGCGATTCCTTTATCTATAGCCGTTTGTTATCGTTCAGCCAGTTTACCCGTATCCATTGGGTATGGAACATATCAGTCTGAGAGAGTGTGCAATGAAAGGACGTTGGGGCAAATACCTGCTCGGTGGGTTAGTGATTGCGGTACTGGCCGGTTGTTCGTCAAAACCGACCGACCGGGGGCAGCAGTATAAAGATGGTCATCTGGATCAGTCGCTGGAGTTGGTGAATCGGCCCAATGCCAGAGGCGCCCCGATCAACGGCCAGGATTACTCCAACCAGCTGATGGAGATTAAATACGCTTCGCCGTCGCTGTTTAACCGCAATAACTCCACCTATCAGGCGGTGCAAAACTGGATGGCGGCGGGGGCGGATACGCGCCAACTGAACCAGTTCGGCCTCAGCGCCTATCAGATGGAAGGCGTCGATAGCTATGGCAACGTCCAGTTCACTGGCTATTACACCCCGGTGCTGCAGGCTCGTTATACCCAACAGGGGGAATTCCGCTACCCGCTGTACAGCATGCCAGCCAAAGGCAAGCGCCGCCTGCCGGATCGTGCCGGTATCTACTCAGGGGCGCTGGACAGCCGTTACATCATTGCTTACACCAACTCCCTGATGGATAACTTCATGATGGAAGTGCAGGGCAGCGGCTATGTTGATTTCGGCAACGGCCAGCCATTGGTGTTCTTTGGTTATAGCGGCAAGAACGGCCATGCTTACCGCAGTATCGGCAAGGTGCTGATCGATCGCGGTGAAGTGGCCAAGGCCGATATGTCAATGCAGGCCATTCGCCAGTGGGCGGATACCCACAGCGAAGCTGAAGTGCGCGAACTGCTGGAGCAAAACCCGTCGTTCGTGTTCTTCCACCCGGTGCCTTTCGCTCCGGTGAAAGGGGCCAGCGCGGTGCCGCTGATCGCCAAAGCCTCAGTGGCTTCCGATCGCTCCCTGATCCCGGCTGGTACCACGTTGCTGGCAGAAGTCCCGCTACTGGACAACAAGGGCAAGTTCACGGGAAAATATGAAATGCGCCTGATGGTCGCTCTTGACGTGGGTGGTGCCATCAAGGGCCAGCATTTTGATATGTACCAGGGGATTGGCCCAGAAGCCGGTCACTCGGCCGGGTTCTACAATCACTATGGCCGGGTCTGGGTATTGAAAGGCGGTAATCCTGGGGCGCAGCTGTTTAGCGCCAATCAGCCATTGACCGCCTCGAGTGGTTCCCAGTTGGTGACTCGCTGAGAACGATGGCATATAGATTGACCCGCAGGGCCGGATCTTCCGGCCCTGACTATTTGCAACCAAGGTAAGTAAAGCGAAATGAGTACAGCCTATTCAGAGGCCTATCTTCAGCGTTTTGGCGGCACGGCGCGCCTGTATGGCCAACCGGCATTGGCATTGTTTGCCCAGGCGCACGTTTGTGTGATCGGCATTGGCGGGGTCGGTTCATGGGCGGCTGAAGCGCTGGCGCGAACCGGCATTGGTGCGATCACTCTGATCGACATGGATGACGTATGCGTCACCAACACCAACCGGCAGATCCATGCTTTGCGCCAGCATGTTGGCCAGTCGAAGACCGAAGTGATGGCGGAACGGATCCTGGCGATCAACCCGGAATGCCGGGTGACCTGCGTGGATGATTTTATTACCCCCGACAACGTCGCCGAGCTGTTGAACCATAATTTCAGCTATGTGATTGATGCGATCGACAGCGTGCGGCCCAAAGCGGCGTTGTTGGCCTATTGCCGACGTTTCAAGATCCCGGTAGTCACTACCGGCGGTGCCGGTGGGCAGATCGATCCTACGCAGATCGCCGTGGCCGATCTGGCCAAAACCATCCAGGATCCGTTGGCAGCCAAGCTGCGTGAAAGGTTGAAGAACGACTTTAACGTGGTGAAAAACAGCAAAGGCAAGCTGGGGATCGACTGCGTCTTCTCCACCGAGCCGCTGGTGTATCCGCAGCCGGATGGTTCAGTGTGTGCCTCACGCAGTACCGCAGAAGGGCCAAAGAGAATGGATTGCAGCGCGGGTTTTGGTGCGGCGACCATGGTCACCGCGACCTTTGGCTTTATTGCCGTCTCCCACGCGTTGAAGAAGATGGTGGCAAAGGCGGCTCGTCAGGCATAGCTGGCAGCGATGGCGTGCACCCTTGCCGCCAAGGCTGCCAGGCCGCTGGCTCGGGTGGCGCTGAGCTGTGCACGCAGCGCCAAGCTATCAAACAGGGCCAAGGGATCGATGGCTAGTACCTGTTGCGGCGTTTTGCCTTCGACGGCTGTCAGCAGGATCGCCAGCAGGCCGCGCACAATGCGTCCTTCGCTGTCGCCATAAAAATGCAGTGTTCCATCAGCCAACCGCTGGTGCCCCAACCAGACCCGGTTTTCGCAACCGCTCAGTTCCATCTCCGTTTGCCGCAGGTCGTCCGCCAGCGATGGTAAGCGTTTCGCCAGCATGATCAGTTGGCGGTAACGGTCTTCCCACTGTTTTAGCGCGCTGAAGGTTGCTATCAGCGTCTCGGCGGTGATTTCACGGCCAAAAGGGTGAGGGGCAAGCATCGGTTCTCCATTTTGCATCTTATTCCGCCAGTAATTCGATGGCGTTAGTTAACGCCAGCACCAGAGCATCGACGTCTTGCGGCGTATTATAAGGCGCAAATGACGCACGTAACGTTCCGCTGACCCCTAATGCGGCGATCAAAGGTTGTGCACAGTGTTGGCCTGCGCGGAGCGCGATGTTCTGTTCGGCTAGCAGGGTGACGATATCGCTGTGGTGGATCCCGGCGATATCAAAGGCCAGCAGGCTGGAGCCGGAACTGCGGAAGCTGCGAAATCCGGGTAACTGCTGCAAACGCTGTTCGGCATTTTGCGCCAGAGCGCGGCTGTATTGCTCGGCGGCGGCCATATCCTGCGTTTCCAGCCAGCTCAACGCGGCACCCAGCCCCAGCACTCCGGCAATATTTGGCGTACCGGCTTCAAAACAGTGCGGCGGTTTTTGTGGCGTAAAGCCGCTGAAAGAAGCCTGCGTCAGCATTTTCCCTCCGCCTTGCCATGGCCCCATTTGGGCCAGCAACGCGGTTTTGCCATACAACGCACCAATGCCAGTTGGGCCATAGAGTTTATGCGCTGAGAAGGCGTAGAAATCGATATCGAGCCGCTGAACGTCGGCAGGGCAATGCACAATGCCCTGTGCGCCGTCGATCATCACTACCGCGTTCACCGCATGAGCCAACTCGATAGCCAGCGCGATATCCGGGCAGCCTCCCGTGACGTTGGACATTTGCCCCAAGGCCAGAATGCGGGTTTTCTCGCACAATAGGGTAGGGAGCAGCGTCAAATCTGGCAGGCGATCGGGGCCAAGCGGCAGCTTTACCACTTTGGCACCGGTCTGTTCTGCCACCATCAACCACGGGATCAGGTTGGCATGATGCTCCGCCTCGCTAACCAGGATCTGATCCCCAGGCTGCAGGCGTGGGCGAGCATAGCTCTGCGCGACCAGATTGATGGCTTCCGTGGTGCCACGGGTCCAAACGATATCGTCCGCACAGGGGGCATTAATCAAGGTGGCGACCTGCTGGCGTGCCTGTTCAAAGCGCTGGGTCAAATCCTGCGCCGCACGATGTTGGCTACGGTGTACGGTGGCGGCATCTGCGCTGTAAAACTGCTGCGTGGCGTCGATCACCGCCTGCGGTTTTAGCGCGGTAGCGGCACTGTCCAGATAAATTCCTGCCTGTTGAAGGGCCGGGAACTGGCTGCGGAACAAGGTAGGCTCAAAAGGCTTCATCGGCTGATTATCAGTGGCTTTGTCAGCCATTGATCCTGTCCTATTTTGCCGTCAGAGACAAGTTGTCCCGAACAATTGTCGCTGTTTTCTGGAAATCTGACGAAAGTTTGTTATGCTGAATATTGGCGTTCGAATGAGTCCCTTAAATAACAGAAATGAGTTTTACAGCATTTTTATCTACAAGGAGTCACAAATGAACAAGACAGCCGCAGTTATCTCTGCCCTGATGCTTACGTTTACCCTATCAGCCTGCTCAAGCAACTACGTCATGCATACCAGCGATGGGCGCACCATTGTCGCCGATGGAAAACCCAAGGTGGATGACGATACCGGGATGATCAGCTACAAAGACGCCAACGGCGTTGAGCAGCAGATTAACCGTGCCGACGTGAAGGAAATGGTTGAAGGTAATCAGTAATTTTCAGATAAAACAGTAAGTTTCAGGCAAAAAAAAGCACCGCGAAGTTGGCGGTGCTGCATAAAATCACTATGGACAGACAGGGTAAATGTACAGGAAGTGAAAAACAGTAGCCTAGCTACCATGTCCGAATTGGCGGACAAATTGCAAACACAACATCACAACCACAAGCCAAAAGTTCATCGGCGTCCTCGACACCCAATCCCTTTTCGTTCCGGCCCAGGAAGTGTCGCCACTATAGGTATTTACTGGCGCATGCTCAACGGACAATTTATAATGGCTCGGATTAAAAAAACTAATGGCAATAGTCCACGCGGATGGGCTAGTGGCGTTATGTATCGTGCAGCCTGATCTCGTTTGCGAAACCCGGTGGTCATTTGTTACATAAATGTAACTAAAGCCGATGAATTGCAGATTGGCCGCGTAGGCATATCCTTGCGCTCGCGGCATTTGAACATCCCTGTTCGGCACAGCCAGGCGGCATAAAGGCGCATTCAGCCGACAACGCCGCAGTTTGCAATACAAAAGGGTTAATTCATGTCTAAACGTCTCCCTCCACTTAATGCTCTGCGGGTTTTTGACGCGGCAGCCCGCCATTTGAGTTTTACCAAGGCGGCAGAGGAGCTGTTTGTTACCCAGGCCGCAGTCAGCCACCAGATCAAGTCTCTGGAGGATTTCCTGGGGCTGAAACTGTTTCGACGGCGTAACCGTTCGCTGCTGCTGACGGAAGAGGGGCAGAGTTATTACCTGGATATCAAAGAGATCTTCTCTTCGATCAATGAGGCAACACGCAAGCTTCAGGCTCGCAGTGCCAAGGGGGCTTTGACTGTCAGCCTGCCGCCCAGTTTCGCCATTCAGTGGCTGGTGCCACGTCTTTCCAGCTTTAACTCAGCTTATCCGGGGATCGATGTGCGCATCCAGGCTATTGACCGCGAAGAAGAAAAGCTGGCGGATGATGTTGACGTGGCGATCTTTTATGGCCGTGGCAACTGGCCGGGAGTGCGCACCGAGCGTTTGTATGCGGAATATCTGCTGCCGGTTTGTTCTCCCAGCCTGTTAATGGGCGATCATGCACTGAAAGTGCCGGGCGATCTGGCTTATCATACGCTTCTGCATGATACTTCACGCCGCGACTGGCTGGCATACACCCGCCAACTGGGGTTACAGCATATCAACGTGCAGCAAGGGCCGATCTTTAGCCATAGCGCCATGGTGGTTCAGGCGGCCGTTCACGGCCAGGGGATTGCGCTGGTGAATAACGTGATGGCGCAAACCGAGATCGAAGCCGGTCGGCTGGTCTGCCCGTTTAACGATGTGTTGGTAAGTAAAAACGCTTTTTATCTGGTATGTCATGACAGCCAGGCAGAACTGGGTAAAATAGCCGCCTTTCGCCAATGGATCTTGGCGCGTGCGGCCAGCGAACAGGAGAAGTTCCGCTTTCGCTATGAACAATAAGGCCGGCTGCGGTGACGTTGTGGCTGGTTAATCTCGATTAAGGTGAATAATGATGAGTAGCCGTTCTATGCTGATTTTTGCTGCTATCAGTGGTTTTGTCTATGTTGCTCTGGGCGCGTTTGGTGCGCACGTATTGAGTAGTGCGCTTGGGGTCAATGAAATGGCCTGGATCCGCACCGGGCTTGATTATCAGGGGTTCCATACTCTGGCTATCCTGGGGCTGGCTGTTGCCATGCAGCGTCGGGTCAGCCTGTGGTTTTACTGGAGCGGAGCGCTGTTGGCGCTCGGCACCGTGTTGTTCAGCGGCAGCCTGTACTGTCTGGCGCTGTCTCACCAAAAGGTTTGGGTTTATGTCACGCCAGTAGGCGGGACCTGCTTCCTGATCGGTTGGGCATTGATGTTGATTGGCGCTTTGCGTCTGAGGAAAAAGGCCGAGCGCCATGAATAAGATCGCGTTGTACTGCCGCCAAGGCTTTGAGAAAGAGTGCGCGGCGGAAATTACCGACAAGGCCGCCCAGTTGGAAGTGTTTGGCTTTGCCAGGGTTAAAGACAACAGCGGCTATGTGCTGTTTGAATGCTATCAGCCGGACGATGCCGATCGCCTGGCGAAAGAAATCCCGTTCCGTGAGCTGATCTTTGCCCGCCAGATGTTGGTGGTGGGAGAACTGCTGCGTGATTTGCCGCCGGAAGATCGGGTTTCACCGATTGTCGGCATGCTGATGGGCGTGGTCGACCGCGGCGGTGAATTACGGGTAGAAGTGCCAGATACCAACGAAAGCAAAGAGCTGCTGAAGTTCTGCCGCAAGCTGACTGTGCCACTGCGCGGCGCATTGCGTGAGCAGAAAGTGCTGATGGCGCGTGAGAATCCCTCTCGTCCAGTGGTTCACGTGTTCTTTATCGCGCCGGGTTGTTGCTACGTGGGGTATTCCTACAGCAACAATAACTCCCCGTTCTATATGGGGATCCCGCGGCTGAAGTTCCCGTCCGATGCACCAAGCCGTTCTACGCTGAAGCTGGAAGAGGCTTTCCACGTTTTCATCCCGGCAGACGAATGGGACGAGCGTTTAGGTAGCGGGATGTTTGCGGTCGATCTGGGGGCTTGCCCTGGCGGCTGGACCTATCAGTTGGTCAAACGCAGCATGATGGTGCATTCGGTGGACAACGGCCCGATGGCCCAGAGCCTGATGGATACCGGGCAGGTGACCCATCATCGTGCCGACGGCTTCCGCTTTGAACCGACCACCAGCAAAAACTACTGGGTGGTGTGCGATATGGTGGAGAAACCGGCAAAAGTGACCAGCCTGATGATCCAATGGTTGCTCAAAGGCTGGTGCCGTGAGGCGATCTTTAACCTGAAGCTGCCGATGAAGAAGCGCTACGAAGAGGTGGCGCAGAACCTGCAAAGTATCCACGAAGCCTTGGCCAACGAGGGGATTAGCGCAGAGATCCATGCCAAGCAGCTGTACCACGATCGTGAAGAGATCACCGTACACGTGCGCCGCATGTGGTCAGCTATTCCTGGCCGCCGCGACGAGCGCGAGTAAGGCATATGGGCGTTGCTGCTGGCAGCGCCCTTACTTTGTTGGCAAACGTAACTGTTGTAGGTTGCCATCCAGCGTCAGATCGGTACGGAGGGTAGCGACCTGCTTGCTGATATAGGCCAGCTCGCGGTGCTCTAACAGCTTGCCGTGCCACTTCTCCGGCACCTGCTCCAGGTGTTGATACAGACCATCCAGACTCCCCATCTGTTGCAGCAGCAATACTGCCGTTTTTGGCCCGATACCGGCAACGCCTGGGATCTTGCTGCTACCTATGCCTGCCAGCCCCCAATAATCCGTGAGCTGTTGCGGTAACACGCCAAACTCTTGCTGCACAAACGGCATATCCAACCAGCGTTTCTGGAAGTAGTCACGGATCTGTACGTTGGGTGCCAGTAGTTGGCAGTAGCCTTTGTCGGTAGAGACAATCGTCACCTGGTGCCCGCCAGCGGCAATTTTGGCCGTCAGGGTCGCAGCCAGATCGTCCGCCTCATTGCCTGCAGAATGCCAACTGGCCACCCCGAGCTCGGCAAACGCTTCACGCAGCTGCGGCATCTCCTGATGCAGGTTTTCCGGCATCGGCGAACGTCCGGCTTTGTAATCGGGCAGAATCTGATGGCGCCAGCTCTCGCTACGGTCGTCTTCGTCGAACACCGCCACGGCATGAGTGGGCTGGCTGTGTTGAATCAACTGCTGTAGCGCATGCTTGCAAGCGTTGACACAAGGGGAGCCTTGCACCGCATGAATGCGGCGGATTAAGTTCAAAGCATCGACAATCAGTAAATGTATAGGCATAGGCAAGGCAACAACGTCAGAAAATAAGGGCGGTTATGACGCCGCCCAGAGGTGATGATCAGGCTACAATTTCGTAGCAAGGTACGTAGGCGGTACCCGGCAGTTTCATACGGTGCTGGGCGACAAAGCCCTGCAACAGGTTGTCCATCTGCTTCATCATCAACGGATCGCCATGCAGCTTGTAAGGGCCGAACTGTTCGATGGCATGAATGCCGTTCTCCTTCACGTTACCCGCCACGATCCCCGAGAATGCACGGCGCAGGGCCGCGGCCAACTGTTCTGCAGGTTGATTCGGGTACAGGTTGAGGTTGGCCATGTTTTCATGGCTTGGCTCGAAGGGGAGCTGCAGATCCGGTGCAATGCGCATCGACCAGTTAAAGCTGTAAGCATCACCGGTATTGCGGCGGTTTTCTTTCACCAGCGGCATGGCCTTTTTCATCTGACGGGCCACTTCGGCCGGATCGTCGATGATGATGGTGTAGTGACGGCGGGCCTTCTCGCCCAGCGTATTCATGATGAATTCGTCCAGCACGCGGAAATAATCGGCGCTTTCTTTCGGCCCGGTGAGGATCAGCGGCAGTACCTGTTCGCTGTTTTCCGGGTTCATCAGAATGCCCAACAGATACAGCAGTTCTTCCGCAGTGCCGACCCCGCCAGGGAAAATGATGATGCCGTGTGCGATCCGCACAAAGGCTTCCAGACGTTTTTCGATATCTGGCATGATCACCAGCTCGTTAACCAGTGGGTTTGGCGGCTCGGCGGCAATGATAGAGGGCTCGGTCATGCCGATAAAGCGGCTGTTGTGGTAGCGCTGCTGCGCATGACCGACGGCGGCCCCTTTCATTGGCGCTTCCATCGCCCCTGGCCCACAGCCGGTACAGATATTCAGCTCGCGCAGACCCAACTGGCTGCCGACCTTACGGGCATAAAGATATTCGTTTTCATTGATCGAGTGGCCACCCCAGCACACCACCATATTCGGGTCTTCGTCGAGGTGAAGCGTGCGGGCATTACGCAGGATGGAGAACACCAGATTGGTGATATGAATGGAGTCTTCCGAATTCAGGTGTTGGAAACGCCCGGCGCTGTCAATTTGGCCGTGGACAAACAGGATATCGCGCAGCACCGCAAACAGGTTGGCCTGCAGTGAACGAATAATGCGGCCATCAACGAAAGCCTCTTCTGGCGGGTTCACCAGCTCCAGTTTTACGCCGCGTTCACGGCGCAGCACGTTGATATCAAAGTTTTCATAACGCGATAGCAGCTGTTTGCTGTTGTCGGTCTGGCTGCCGGAGTTTAACACCGCCAGGGAGCAGTTGCGGAACAAACGGTACAGGTCGCTGCTGGCGGTACGCTTCAGCATGTCAACTTCCAGCTGCGACAACAAATCCATAGCGCCAAGTGGGCTGATATGTGTAATCAAGGTAACTCCTTTGCGCCCATAAATAGGGCGATAATAATCCTTACCTGTCTCTGTGCACTGCGGTAAGAATTTTGTATTGCCTACTGGAATGCCTGAACAAAAAGCGGGCACTCTTGATTTAACCTTACCGCCGTCTCCGGATTTTTACCAATACAAACCGCCTGTTAGCTCAGTTGTTGAGCATTATTGGCGGGCCAGACGGCCATGCGCCGGTTCGAAGGCCACATTGCTGCGCCAAGGGTTGATATCCAGACCACCGCGCCGGGTATAGCGGGCATAAACGCTCAATTGTTGTGGCTGGCAGAAACGCAGCAGATCGTTAAAGATCCGCTCAACGCATTGTTCATGGAATTCGTTGTGATGGCGGAACGAAACCAGATAGCGCAGCAGGGCTTCACGGTTGATCTGCGGGCCGCGATAGCGGATTTGCACCGAGCCCCAATCAGGCTGGTTGGTGATCAGACAGTTGGACTTCAGCAGATGGCTGACCAGCGTTTCCTCTACGACTTGGCTACCGGCTGCGCCTTCTAGGTAGCCCGTATCGAACTCGTAGTTATCAATGCTGATGTCTTGGTGGTCAAGGCATTCACCCTCTAACCGGGCGATTGGGCTGCCTTCAAGCCGATCGACGCTGAACAGGCTCACGCTGACATCCCCTTGCGCGCAGGCGGCGAGATCGCGTTGTAGCGTAGAGCGTACCGCTTCCCAGTCCGGGAAGTGGGTTTGGTTAAAGCTGTTGAGATAGAGCTTGAAGCTTTTGGACTCAATCAGGTTGACGCTGTTGGCATTCAGGCTGATTTCACCCACCGCGACCTGCGGCAGCCCCTTGGCATTGAGCCAGGAAAGTTCATACAGCGTCCAGATATCGGCACCGTGGAACGGCAGGTTATCGGGATAAAGCCCCAGCGGCTCCCGGTTCATACTGCGAGGAACCGCTTGTAGCAGTGAGGCATCGTAGCTGTCACGGTATGCGGTTGGTTTGCCCAGCGTCAGTGCCGCCAGAGCCTGATGATCTTGATAGGAGGACATGAGCTGTCACCTTGGTGTGAGATAGGTACAATAGGCACCAGTTTACCGTATGCGAGAAAAAATATGGACCATGATGTATCGCACGCCCTGCGTGAATTTACCCAGCGCTATGTTGACGAATGGCAGCAGCAGTACGGCCATGCCCCGGCTAGCCAGGAACTGTACGGCGTGGCTTCCCCCTGTATTGTCGAAAATCGCGATGATACGGTGCTGTGGCTGCCGCAGCCTTTTACGCCAGCGGCTAGCCTGGAAAAGGTGGAGCAGGCGCTGGAACTGCAACTGCAGCCGGATATCCACACCTTCTATACCCAACAATATGCCGGGGATATGAATGCGCAGTTTGGTAAGCATTCGTTGACGCTATTGCAGGTCTGGAGTGAAGACGACTTTATTCGCCTGCAGGAGAATCTGATTGGGCATCTGGTGACGCAAAAACGCCTTAAGCTCTCGCCTACGTTATTCCTGGCAACCACAGAATCGGAAATGACGGTGGTGTCGCTGTGTAATGTCAGCGGCAACGTGCTGCTTGAGCAATTTGGCAGCAAAAAACGCACGCTATTAGCCGCTTGTTTGGGGGATTTTCTCAATGCTTTACGCCCCAGAGTTAAGTAATTGGCTAATTTGCCTTTAGTGCGTGTGCGAGATCTCTTACAAAAGCTGTGAGAGATCGCTTTTAATTTTTCATTTTAGTTAGCCATTTTTTAATTATTAGTTATATATATCAGTTTGTTATGTTTTTTAGGCGATGTAGGTTAAGTCAAATTTACTGTAATCCGTCCTACATGCCCTTGTTAACGGAAAGGAAATAAGCGATCTTATGTCTACCGGAAGGAAGCCGGATGGAGCAGGAAAGCGTCAGGATGATGCAGCTTCAGGAAGAAGAAAGGGATGCACTCAGGAAGAGTGAAAAGGATTGGTATCAGGATGATACACAGGATGTTTCAGGATTGAAACCAAGGACACCTCCAGGACGGAGATAGAGAGCCAGCACAGGATTGTTGGTGGGTCAGGAAGGCCGAGGAACCGCGTCAGGATGATGCTAGAGGATTTTGCGAAGGATTGTTTTGGTCAGGATGGCCGAAAGGAAAAGTTTTCAGGGATTGAGCAGGGAGCACACTTGTAGCGGGATTAGCTATAAAACGAACCGGGGGCACTGTTAACGCAGTGCCCCCAACTTTTTGTCTGGAGCAAAGGCCAGACAGCAAATCCTGCCTGGCTTCCCCCTCAAGGTTTACCCGATTGCCCCCAACGTATCGCCCGTGCTTTGTTTCTTCGGTAGCAGGAACAGCGTGGCAAAAATATCCAACAGGTAAATAGCGGCCAGCAGGCTGATCGCGGCGGTAAAGGAAACCTGAGTGACCAGCGCACCGATCACCAATGGCCCTAGCCCACCAACACCGCGGCCCAGGTTGAACAGGATATTCTGTGCTGTGGCGCGAGCCTGTACCGGGTAGGTGTCAGAAATCAGCGCGCCGTAGCCACCAATCATCCCGTTAACAAACACCCCCATCAGTGCACCCGCAAACAGCATCAGCGTGGGATCGGTGAGCTGCGCATAGCTTATGACCATCACCACGGCACCAACCTGATAAATGACAAAGATGATCCAACGGGGAAAGCGGTCGGCCAATACGCCGAACAGCCAGATACCGAAGGTCATACCAATCACCGTGACCCCTGTCCAGACGCCGGATTTGGTCAGCGAGAAGCCAAAGTTTTTGGCCAGATAGGTCGGCATCCAGATCATCAGCCCGTAATAGCCAAAGTTCTGCACCGAGCAGAGGATAAAGATCCCCAGGCTGGCCTTGCTGGTGGCGCGATCTTTAAATAGCAGCTTTAATCGTTGAGTAAAGGAGAGTTGCTGTTCACTGGTTTTTTGCTGCGTAAACTCTTTGGGTTCGCCCATGGTTCGGCGAATAAGGAAGGAAACCAGCGCCGGCAGCAGGCCCACCAGGAACATGCCACGCCAGCCGATATAAGGTAACAACAGCGGGGTGAGGAAGGCTGCGGCAAGCACGCCGAGCTGCCAACCCATGCCCACATAGGCTGAGGCACGGTTACGCTTCTCAGCGGGCCAGGCTTCGGCGATCAACGCCATGCCAATACCGAATTCGCCACCCAGTCCAATCCCGGCCAGGGTGCGATAGGCAAGCAAGTCCCAGTAACCGACCGCAACGGCGCATAGGCCGGTAAACAGCGAAAACATCAGGATAGTGATGGTCAACACGCGGATGCGGCCAAAACGGTCGCTGAGATGGCCGAAGATCACGCCGCCAATCACTGCGCCGATCAATGTCCAGGTCACCAGCGAACCGGCTTGTGATGAGGTGAGACCCAGTTCAGTGGTGATCACCGGCAGCATAAAGCCGAGTATCAACAGATCGAAGCCGTCCATAGCATATCCGGTAACCGAAGCCAGCATGGCTTTACCGGGCGTAGCGTGATTTTTATTGAGTGATGTTGCGGGCATGTCTTTTATCATGAGTGATTTTTGGGTGCGCGTATTGTGCCGTGCCAGGCGTGGCGCCACCAGATAAAATTGGGTGCTTTGGGCTTAAATGTTATGCTTTGCGGCTTGCAGCCGTAGGCTGATTAACATGCTTAAATTGTTCGGGAATGTCGATGAGTATATCCAACCAGGTTCGCCACAATTTACAGGCGATTGAACAGTCCATGCGGGATTTGGCGTTGTGGCAGTTGACGCCGCCGGAAGCCGAGGCTTTTGCCAGCACGGAACCTTTTTGCATCGACAGCATGCAGGCCGAAGAGTGGTTGCAGTGGATACTGTTGCCAAGGATGCATGCGCTGCTCGATGCCAATGCGCCACTACCAACGCGTTTTGCCATCACCCCCTATTTTGAAGAAGCGCTAAAAGATAAACAGCCGAACTGCCTGCCGCTGCTGTTGCTGCTACAGCAGTTGGATTCACTGCTCAATATCGAGCTGTAATCGCGCTGTATGTTCGACCGTAGGGCGCCGCCGCATGCTGCGCCCGCTTAGCCTATCTGTTGTGAACTCGTTGCGTTTGATCAGCAATTTCCGATTTATGCGTGGTAATGCGCAATTCACGCGGTATGGCTACAATAGAGTTTCCACCGCCGTGTGGAACTAGTAGATAATGTGCACATTATCGCGAGTCACCAGGGAGGGTTTCGCTTGCTCAGACAAAATATATTCGGTTGGTCGGGGATCGCGCTAGGCGGTTTGGCGCTGTTATTGGCGATGGTGCATTTCTATGCCGGGCCATTTGCCCCTCAGCAGACGTTGGAAAGCCTCGTTGCGGGCAAAGCGGTGGCTATCAAAGAATCACTGTTGGCCTCATTGGCTGGCCATCAAATCCCCGAAAAGGTCTCGCGGCCTCAGTATGATGCCGATCGAATATTGAAGATCGTCACTGCCGTATTGGCGGTGGGGGCCGTGATCCTGGGCGCTATTGCTGGGGCGTGTAAGGAAAACCCGCGCGCGGTTTCTGCTGCGGTAATGCTCGGTATTGGTACGCTGGCTTTTCAAATTGCCATGTTTGCTTTTGGCGTGATCATGACCATTCTTCTTATTGTATTGGTGTTGTCACTGATTTCTGGAATTGGTGCGGGCTGTTAGCTGCTTAGGTTCCGCCGTCGGGAACCTTGTCTCTGGGTGTCTTTCAAGGAATAAAAAGGTGCTGCAATCATGGATTTGCTGAAGTTTATCCTCCGTTTGCCTTTCACGTTGATCAAAGGCCTGTTCCGCCTGTTGGCCCTGATTTTTGGCCTGTTGGGGCGGCTGTTCAAGCCGGTGGTGGGCAACCTGAACTGGAATGCACCTGCCTGGTGGGCAGCGGTATCCGGCGGGGTGAAGCGCGGCTTCCTGCGGCTGGAAGGCGGGGTAGACAACTATCCCAAAGCCATTAGCCTGTCGTTGCTGGTGCTGTTGTGCGCCGCGGGTGGCGCCTTCTACGGATGGCACTGGTGGCTGAATCGGCCACAGCCGATTGAACCGGCACCGATGGTGTACCAGGAAACCAGCGTGCGGGTATCCGATCCTGAGCTGATTAACTATGCCGTGCAGAAATCTGCGCCACAGCAGGTCACCCTCACCTTTAGAAACTCCGTGGCACCCTTGACCGATGCCGGCAAGGCCGTGGAAAAAGGCATCTCCATCAGCCCGGCCCTTGAAGGGCAGTGGAAGTGGAATAACGCTTGGACCCTGGTCTTCACGCCGAAAAACCCATTGCCGATGGGCAGCAAATATGAGGTTAAGCTTGATCCCGCCGTGTTGCTGGCCCCGCAGATTAAACTCGCCAACACCAACTACAGCTTTAGTGCCCCGGTTTTTGACTATCAACTTGGGCAAGCCGAGTATTATCAGGACCCACAAGATCCGCAAAAGCGCAGCGCTATCTTCAACGTCAAATTCAATGCGCCAGTGGACGTGGCCAGCTTTGAAAAGCAGATCGCCATGGGGTTGATCGAAGCCAATGCCAAATCTGAAAAGAAACTCAATTTCTCCGTGGTCTTTGACGCCAAGAAACTGAACGCCTGGGTGCACTCTGAACCGCTGAAAGCGCTGGATCACGGTGGTAAAGTGCATCTGGTGCTGGGCAAGGGCATCAAGTCGGTGGTGTCTGCCAATGAGATCGCTCAATCGAAAGACAGCTGGGTATCGGTGCCAACCCTGTATAGTCTCACGGTGAAGGATGCCAGTGCTCAGGTGGTCGATAGCGATGGCACTAAAGGCCAGCGTGCGCTGATTGTCGCCTTCAGCGATGCGATCAAAGACAAAGATGCCGGGCGTGCGGTCAAGGCCTGGTTATTGCCGCAGCATAACCCTAACGACTCTGAAGCCAGTAACGAACCGGACGATTTTTATCAGTGGGGCGGTACCGAGAGCATCGAAAACAGCGTGATGGCCCAGTCTACGCCGCTGACGCTGACCCTGAATGAAGTGGAAGAGACCTATCAACCGCAGTTCAGTTTCAAGTTTGACGCACCGGCTCACCGCTTTATGCTGCTGGAAATCACCAACCTGATGACCTCTTCGGGCGGCTATAAAATGCCGGAGAAGGTCTACCGCATCGTCGAAGTACCAGATTTCCCGAAAACCTTGCAGTTTATGTCACAGGGTTCTCTGCTGTCGGTGAATGGTGACAAGCAAATCAGCGTGGCGGCGCGTAACGTGCCCGGCCTGCGTCTGGATATCAAGCGGGTGATCCCAAGCCAGCTGCAACATATCGTCTCATTCAAAAGCAGCGAATACTCTTCGGCCCAGTTCAACCAGCTTAACGATGAATATTTTACCGAACACTATAAGTATCAAACGGTAATCAATAACGATCGGCCGGGTGAAGTGAGCTACAAGGGCATCGATCTCTCACGTTACCTCTCCACCAACACGGATTCCCATCGCGGCGTGTTCCTGCTGACGCTGTCAGAATGGCAGCCGGAAAAGAAAAAGACGCAGGCTACAGAGGATGAAGGCGATCAGGGCGAGCAGGAAGGGGATGATTCACCAAGCGTGGGAGATTCGCGCTTTGTCGTCGTGACCGATCTGGGGATTATTGCCAAACGTTCGCAGGATAAAACGCGCGATGTGTTTGTCCAATCTATCCACAGCGGTGCGCCAGTCGGTAACGCCAAAGTTTCGGTGATCGCCAAAAACGGCGTGACGCTGCTCAGCCAGGTGACCGATGCCAATGGGCACGTGCGTTTCCCATCGCTGGACGTGTATACCAACGAACGCCAGCCGGTAATGTTCCTGGTGGAAAAAGAGGGCGATGTGTCCTTCTTGCCGACCACCCGCTACAACGATCGCGGGCTGGATTTCTCCCGCTTTGATATTGAAGGCGAAGAAACTCCGATCGATCCACGCACCCTGAGCAGTTACCTGTTCTCCGATCGTGGCGTGTACCGTCCGGGCGATACCTTCAATATTGGTCTGATCACCCGTGCGGCCGATTGGGGCGTAGCCCTGGCTGGCGTACCGGTGCGTGCCGAAATCCGCGATCCGCGCGACAAACTGATGACGACGGTGCCGCTGACTCTCGGTGGCAGTGGTTTCAATGAATTGAGTTACACCACCGATGAGAACGCGCCAACGGGCGAGTGGAACGTCTACCTGTATCTGATTGGCAAAAATAACGACACATCCACCTTGCTCGGCCATACCGCCGTCAACGTGAAAGAGTTTGAGCCAGACCAACTGAAGGTCAAGCTGGAGTTGACGCCGAACCGGCAGCAAGGGTGGGTAAAACCTTCTGAGCTGCAGGCGAACATCGATGTGCAGAACCTGTTTGGCACACCGGCCCAGGATCGCCGAGTTACCTCGAAGCTGACGCTACGGCCAATGTATCCAAGCTTCGATCGCTTCCCGGATTACGCCTTCTTTGAGAACCGCCAGAATAGCGACGGTTTTGAAACGGAACTGGAAGACCGCACCACCAACGAGCAGGGCGTGGCGAATATTCCGCTGGACCTGAAGTCCTATGCGGATGCGACCTACCAGTTGCAACTGCTGTCGGAGGCCTTTGTAGCGGGCGGTGGGCGTTCCGTTGCCGCCACTGCTCGGGTGCTGGTGTCGCCGTATGACTATCTGGTGGGGGTGAAGCCAGACGGTGATTTAGGCTACATCAACCGGGGTTCGGCGCGGCATTTGAACGTGATTGCCGTCGATCCTTCCCTGAAACAGATCGCACTCGCCGATCTGAAGCAGGTGTTGATCGAGCAGAAATACATCTCGGTGCTGACCAAGCAGGATTCTGGCGTTTATAAATACCAGTCGAAAATGAAAGAGGTGCAGCTGTCCGAGCAGCCGTTGGCGCTGAGCGAGCAGGGCACCGATCTGACCCTGGCGACCGAAACCCCGGGTGACTTCGTTCTGGTGATCGAAGATGCGCAGGGCAAGGTGCTCAACCGTATCGCCTATAGCGTGGCGGGCAACGCCAACCTCAGCCGTTCACTGGATCGCAATGCCGAACTGAAGCTGAAACTGAACCAGGCGGAATATCAGCCGGGTGAAGAAATTGAAGTGGCGATCAACGCGCCTTATACCGGCAGCGGTTTGATCACCATTGAAAAAGACCGTGTCTATGCCTGGCAGTGGTTCCACACCGATACCACCAGCTCGGTGCAGAAAATCCGGGTTCCGGCCGGGATGGAAGGCAACGGTTATATCAACGTGCAGTTTGTGCGCGACGTGAACTCCAGCGAGATCTTTATGAGCCCGCTGAGCTATGGCGTCATGCCGTTTAAAATCAGCACCAAAGCCCGGCAAAACGGCCTGGAAATAGTGACACCGGAGGTGATAAAGCCGGGTGAAAACCTGACGATGACGGTGAAAACCGATGGTCCTCAGCAGGTGGCACTGTTTGCCGTAGATGAAGGGATCTTGCAGGTAGCGCGTTACCGCCTGAAAGATCCGCTGGAGTACTTCTTCCGTAAGCGTGAGCTGAGCGTGGAAAGCTCGCAAATCCTCGATCTGATCCTGCCGGAATTCAGCAAGCTGATGGCACTTTCGGCGGCACCGGGCGGTGATGCAGGGGAAGGGCTGGATCTCAACCTGAACCCGTTCAAACGCAAGCGTGACAAGCCGGTGGCTTATTGGTCTGGCATTACCGAAGTCAACGGCGAGAAGCAGTTTACCTATCCGGTGCCGGATTACTTCAACGGCAAGATCCGCGTGATGGCCATTTCGGTGACGCCAAGCAAAATTGGTAAGGCCCAAACCTCCGCGACGGTACGTGACAACTTCATCATGACGCCGAACGTGCCTTACATGGTGGCTCCGGGGGATGAGTTTGATGTTAGCGTAGGGGTTAGCAATAATCTCGAAGGGTTGAACGGTAAACCTGTGGAGATCGCCGTGCAGTTGACGCCACCGCCGCAGTTGGAAGTGGTGGGTAAGGCCGAGCAAAGCCTGTCGTTGGCGGAGAAGCGTGAAGGCGTGATCAACTTCCGCCTGCGTGCCAAGGCGGCACTGGGTGATGCTCCGCTGGTGTTTGATGCGCGTTATGGTGATAAAACCAGCCGCCGTACCATTAGCACCTCGGTACGTCCGGCAATGCCTTACCGCACCCAGACGGTGATGGGCCGGATGAGCAGCAGCCAGAATATTGATAATCTGCGGCAGATGTTTGATGCCTATGCGCAGCGTAGCGCGGCGGTATCCCACTCGCCGTTGGTGCTGACCAACGGTCTGGCGCAGTATCTGGCAGATTATCCGTATTACTGTTCTGAGCAGATCGTCAGCCGTTCCATTCCGCTGATCATGCAAAGCCAGCATCCGGAAATGAAAAGCAGCCTGAGCCAGGCAGAAGTCAGCAAACAGCTGAAAAACCTGCTCGGCGTACTGCGTTCCCGCCAGAACGACAGCGGGGCCATTGGTGCCTGGCGTTCATCGCCGGAAACCGATCCTTTCGTCACGCCATACGTGGTGCAATATCTGCTGGAAGCCAAAGCGGCGGGCTATGCCTTGCCGGTGGGGATGCTGGAAGATGCCAACGGCGCGCTGCGTGAGCTGGCAGCCAACCGTTATGATGATATGTATCATCTGCGTCTGCGTACCTGGGCGGTCTACCTGCTGACCTTGCAGGGCGAAATTACCACCAACTCGCTGGCCTCGGTGCAGGATACGTTGCAGAAACTGTATCCAGACAGCTGGAAAACCGATTTGAGCGCCCTGTATCTGGCATCGTCTTACCGTCTGCTGAAAATGGACGATGAGGCCAATGCCTTGCTGCAACCTAGCTGGAAGCAACTGAGCAAAGCCTATGACAAAGGCTGGTGGACGCAGAATTACTTCGATCCGCTGGTGCAGGACGCAACGCGTCTGTTCCTGATCGCTCGCCACTTCCCGGAGAAGGTCTCTTCCATTCCTCCGCAGGTGCTGGAGAACATGGTCAAGGCGTTGAAAGAAGAGCGCTACACCACTTATTCTTCGGCGATGAGCATCCTGGCGCTGGAAAGCTACTCGGCTCAGGTGGCGGCGCAGGCCAATGCCAAAGATTCGCTGACGATTGCGCAGGTCGACAAGCAAGGTAACGTCGATCCGCAGGTGATTTCAGAGATGATAGGGCTGTTTGCCAAAGGCCAGTTTACTGCCGAGGCCAAGGCTATTCGCTTTACCAACAGCGCCGACGCTCCGGCCTGGTATGTGGTCACTCAGGCCGGTTACGATCTGGCTGCTCCACAGAAAGCCATTGCTCGCGGTTTGGAAATTACCCGTGATTACACCGATGAACAGGGTAAACCTGTCACTCAGGTGACGCTGGGGCAGAAGATCAACGTTCATCTGAAAATCCGCGCCAATTCGAAAGAAGGGCAGAGCAACCTGGCGATTGTCGATCTGCTGCCTGGCGGATTTGAAGTGGTGCAGCAAACGGCACCAGAGCCAGAATCGACCGGCGAAGACGGAGAAGCCAGTGAGAATACGGACGCCGGGTGGCAGTCGCCACTGGCTGCCTCGGGCTCCACTTGGGCACCTGATTACAGTGATATCCGTGAAGACCGAGTGATCATCTATGGTAGCGCCAGCACCGACGTGCAGGAGTTTGTCTACCAGATTAAAGCGACCAACACCGGTAGCTTTGTGATCCCTCCGGCTTATGGCGAAGCCATGTACGATCGTGAAGTGCAGGCCATGTCGGCCAGCAGCGGTAAACTGGTGGTTGTACCGGCGGAAAGTCAATAAGCCATCGCGATGCCCCGCAGCGTTGAGCTGCGGGGTTCGTGGGTACCGAGACTCCATGAAAATCCTTTCTGCATCTGCTAGGGCAAAACGCTGGCTGCAAAATATCTTGATGGCGGTATTTCTGCTGGCGCTGGGCCTGGTAGGTGCACGGCTGTGGCCGCATCCTCCTCTTTCGCATGGCATGCCCTTTTCCACGGTTTATTACGATCGTCACGGGACGCTGATGCGCCTCACGTTGGCCAATGACGATCGCTATCGCCTGTGGACGCCATTGGAAAAGATCTCACCGCTGGCGGTGCAGGGTATTTTGCTGCATGAAGATCGCTGGTTCTATTACAACCCCGGATTTAACCCCGTCAGCCTGCTGCGTGGTTTTTGGCGCAGCTACGTAGCCGGTGGCAAAATGCAGGGCGGTTCGACCATCACCATGCAGCTGGCACGCATGCATTGGCATCTGAATACCCGCACACCTGGCGGCAAACTGATGCAGGTACTGCGGGCCGTTCAGTTGGAACTCAGCTATTCCAAGCACGATATTCTGGAAGCCTATCTCAATTACGCCCCCTATGGCCGCAATATTGAAAGCATCGGTGCGGCCAGCCTGATCTATTTTGCCAAGGCACCGCAGGATCTGACCTTGCCGGAGGCGCTGACGCTCTCTGTGTTGCCACAGTCCCCCAGCTATCGCATCGATCCTAAAACCGGCGTGTTGGGGCAAGCTCTGACGCAGGCCCGTAACCGCCTGTTTCAACGCTGGCAGAGCGTATATAGCACCGACAGCAGCCAGCGAGCCTTGTTTCAACTCCCTTTGGCACTGCGCCAGCCAGAGCGGATGCCGTACATTGCTCCACACTTTATCGAACAGTTACGCCAACAGACCCAGCAGTTAGTGCAGCTGGATACCCGTGTGGATACTACGTTGGATGCCGGGCTCCAGCGGTTGATCGAAAAGCAGGTGAATGCGTTTATCGTCCGCAACCAGAGCCGGGGGATCCATAATGCCGCTGTGCTGTTGGTGGACAGTCGTGATATGGGGATAAGGGCGCTGGTGGGCTCTGCCGATTATTACAACCGCGAGATCCAGGGGCAGGTGAACGGGACCAATGCCAAGCGCTCACCTGGCTCGACCCTCAAGCCCTTTATTTATGCCTTGGGGATGGAGCAAGGGGTGCTGCATCCGATGACCATCCTGAAGGACGTGCCCTCGTCCTTTGGCGCTTATGCGCCAGAAAACTTTGACCGACGTTTCCTCGGGCCGGTAACGGCGACAGACGCGTTGAATTTCAGCCGTAATATTCCTGCGGTGTATGTGGCTTCGCAGCTACGGCAACCGACGTTTTATCAGTTTTTAAGCCTGTCCGGCATCGCCAACCTGGCCAGTGAAAACCATTATGGGCTGTCGCTGGTGTTGGGCGGAGGGGAAATCACTGCCCAGGAACTGGCGAAGCTGTATGCGCTGCTGGCTAACAGGGGCGCATTGCGCCCATTACGGATGCAAAAGAGTGATGCCTATCCGCCACCGATCCGTTTGCTCAGCGAAGAAGCCAGCTTTACTACGCTGGATATGCTGCGCCAGCATCGTCGGCCTGGTGACACCCTGGCGCAACGCTCGTCATCCCTGCCAGTTTATTGGAAAACCGGGACCTCCTGGGGCTTCCGCGATGCCTGGAGCGTCGGGATCTTCGGGCCTTACGTGCTGGTGGTATGGGAAGGAAATTTCGACAGCAGAGGCAACAATGTGTTTGTGGGGGCCGATGCGGCAGCTCCGCTATTTTTCAATATTATCGACAGCATTAACGCCAGCTATCCGGCCTTGCAGGAGCCGAAACACCCCTTCCCGAAACAGTTGAAGCGGGTGGATATTTGCCTGGCCAGCGGCAACCTGCCGACGCAGTGGTGCCAGCAGAAAGGCAAAACCTGGTTTATCCCCGGCAAGTCGCCGATCAAGGTCGATACCGTCTATCGTCCGGTGGTGCTGGATATTAACAGCGGTGAGGTGGCTTGCCCGCCGTATGATGAAACACAAACCCGCACCGAAGTGTTTGAGTTCTGGCCTTCTGATCTGGCTAACGTGTTTGCGCAGGCTGGATTACCCAAGCGGGCTCCGCCGGTAAACCATTGCAAGGATAATGCGATGGCGATCGGTGGCAGCCCGCCGCGCATTACCTCGCCGCTGAAAAATACCACCTATACCTTGCGGCAATCTCAACAGGGGCGTGACAAAATCTCCTTCAATGCGGTGACGGACGCGGACAGTAAAACGGTGTATTGGTTTGTCGATGATATTTATCTTGGCAGCAGCGCCAGTAAAACCGCCATCGATTGGCGGCCGGTGAACAATGGTCAGTATCGCATCCGGGCGGTGGACGATCATGGCCGGGCCGATAGCCGCCTGATCACCATTGAGCTGGTGAACTAAGGTGCCCCCTAACCCTCTCCTTTAGTGAGAGGGCACCGTTTGAGTGTGTTTGAAATGGTAGTGCCTCACCTTGGTATAGGGGGGCGCTAGCTTGCTGAGATTATCGCTTTCCTTCCAAAAGAGCAGGGCTTACCAACTCCCCATCGCTGCGAGAGAGGGTTGGGGTGAGGGGGCGTAAATGCCCGCTTTCTGCGCCATCGTCTGCAAATGACCAAAAACATTACCAACGCGTAAGCCGTTATGCTCATACTCGTTGGTGATCCACGGCGTCAAATTACCCACCTGTTGCGCCGTCGCCAGCGAGAGTTTCAAATCGACATACATATCGCTGAAATAAATGGCGGCGAATACCGGAACCCGATTGTCGAGCAGGCGATCGCTGTTATACAGCGGTGACCATACGCGGCGATCGGCCAGCAGCTTTGCGGGTTCATTGAAGGGCCGCAGAGCGGCGATCTCGGTGAACATCCAGGGATAGATCATTTCCCCGGTCAGATAGAGAGGGCGCCGATCCTCGGCGAAAGCATCGAAGTTGCCCCGTTGCCGCTCGGCGGCCCAGTTGGTGGCTTTATCCTGCGCGTAAATACTTTCATGCAGCGCGGCAAACAGCGGATTCTCCGCGTAGCTGGTCAACGCCATTACCTGCGATAGGAAGGTGTCGCTGAATTCACCGTCCGGGTTGAAGGCTTCGTCAAACAGCCAAAGTAGCCGTTCGTAACCTTCACTCATGCCAAGATCGATCCCCAGGCTTTGCAGGCGGCGTACGGTCAGCCGGTCGCCATCGGGCAACAACACCTCTTCCTGCTCAAGCTTGTCGGCAATCTGGCCAAGCAGCGACTCCAGATGTGGGTAACGCTGATAGAAGATGCGATTTTTGGCGATCACCTGCGGATAGGTATGAGCGTAGACTTCATCGGCATCGGGCTGCAGGCTTGCCAGGCCGCCGGTCATAAAGCAGCAGTGTAGTCCTTCCGGAGCCTGAGAAAGATAGGTCAGCGTGATAAAGCCGCCATAGCTTTGCCCCAGCGTGCTCCACGGGCGATCGCCAAAGCAGTTTTTACGCAGATATTCGGCATCGCTCACTATCGAGTCGGCGCGGAAGCAGGCGAGGTAATCTGCTGCCTGGTGGGCGGTTAGCCCGGCCAGACTTTTACCTTCAATTCGGCTGCTACGCCCGGTGCCACGCTGATCGAGCAGGATCACCCGATAACTCTTGAGGGCTTCGGCAATCCAACTGCTGCGTGCCGTAGGGCGTGGGCTTTTTCCTCCGGGACCACCTTGTAAAAACAGCAGGCAAGGGAGTTGTTCATCACGGCGTAACGGGTCAACCAACTCACGGGCAAAGATCTCAATGGTGCGGGTATCCTTGTTATTGAACCAATTCAGCGGGACCTGGACCAGGTGTTCACGTACCCAGATCGCTGGCAACAAATATTCTCGTTCAACGCTCATGTTTTTCTCTCCCTGTTATGGTGTTCTCTTTTTTCTGTCGGTTATTTTAATGCCATATCGGTGTTTATCTGGAGCGTTCAGATCTACTCCATTTTATCGATAAGCAAGAATAGTCCGGAGTTTGAAGAGTGAACATCAGCGTAACAGGAGGAAGGAACTTAGCAAATGCACTAATGATTAAATTTTAGTCAATATGTGCGAGAGTGTGACTGAATAAGTATTCTTGGCTGAGAATCAAAGGGCGACTGGTGGCTGGGGGAGCCACCAGACAACATCGATCGGGCTCAGCCGTTATCTATGACGTCGGCAGCAAGGAACTCAAAGGGAGGGCTGGTTTTAAACTCAGCGGAAACCTCACCGGTAAAATCTGCCATCTCATCTTTACCCAGCGCCAGCTTTTTAACCGGCGCGCCAGCAGCAAAGTCGACCCGTTTCAGATCTACCCAAAAAGTACTGCTGCCCAGTGCCGATTCAAAGTAGTACAGCTTGTTCTTTTGATCGGCCAGGGTGCGCCAACGAGTGGAAGAAATATTGGGTTCTTCAGGGGTCGTGATGCCAAAGGGCACAGAAACATTGCGCATAACGCTCAGCACGCTAGAGGCTGCCAGCCTGGCCTGATGATATTTCGGGATAGCGTTGATATAAAACTGTGCGCGTACAAAACGGTCGGCAGCACGGTTTGTGCCAGGCAGCATGACGTTACCCCCAATCCCTTGCCAGTACTTGGTGATGGCCAACTGCTGCTCGAAGGTAGGGGAATTGGTCAGGACCTGATAGTCGCGGCTATGGTGAATCACTAATTTGCCGTTAATGTACTCGAAAATAGCGCTGTCCCCACTGGCATCGGACAACGACAAATGAAGGGAAGCCAAACGTTCCTGGCCAGGCACGCCGCCGGTCACAACGATAAAAGGGGCCTTTTCCAGTGAGTTAACGGCTTCTTGCACCGTGGCGAAATTATCCAATGCATACTGTGCCCATGCTGCCAATGATAAGGTTGGCTGCTGGCCATCAAATGCCGGGTATTGAGATTCAACCAACCACAGCATATTGGCTACCAGACCTTTTTCATTCATGCCATCGGTGGTTGCAACACCATAGGCGGAAGTCACGACGCTGCCGTATTTAGATGTCCATTTGATCGAGTTGCTGCCCGCATTACCACTGCGTTCCATTCCTTGAGGAAAAATCCACAGGTCAGAGTGCAGCTGTTCTCTCCAGTCCATAGTGCGGCCCGTGATCACCAGGTTATCTTCGCCGTGGTATACCGCGCGAGTACAGGCCATTGCCAACTGTGGTGAAAACAGAATGCCGCACATAGACAGTAAAAGGGGGGCTATCAAAAGCGTTATATTCCAATTCAATGTTATCTCTCCTTGCTACTTTTTGTACAGTGTAGGCACTACTGACCCGTGGGGCAAAAACGAGAGCGCCAAACGGGATTTTCGTTTCGTTATTATTTATGTTTGACGATAGAATCAATCAATTACCTCTTTCCTCGCCCCTGAAAACCGGCCAGTTGGCTGCAACTTGTAGGGGCAAGGAGATAAAATGCATGACTAATCTATGGAAAAAATCACTCTATGAAGGTGTTGTACCAGGACGAACATCTGATCGCTGTCAACAAACCCTCAGGTTGGCTGGTGCATCGTAGCTGGCTGGATCGTCACGAGACGAGGTTTGTAATGCAAACCGTGCGCGATCAGATTGGCCAGCACGTTTTTACCGTACACCGTCTGGATCGTCCTACTTCCGGCGTATTGCTGATGGCGTTGTCCAGCGATGTGGCTCGGTTATTGTCACAACAGTTTGAACTGCATCAGGTACAGAAAACCTATCACGCGGTGGTGAGGGGCTATGTTTTAGAGGGCGGCACCGTTGACTATGCGCTGACGGAAGAGCTGGATAAGTTGGCGGATAAACATGCCAATCCGGACAAAGGACCAAAACCGGCGGTAAGTCATTATCAGCCCTTGGCAACGGTGGAGATGCCGGTGGCGATTGGCCGCTATGACACCTCGCGTTATAGCCTGGTTGAGCTGAAACCAGAGACCGGGCGTAAGCATCAGCTGCGTCGTCATATGGTGCACTTGCGCCATCCGATTATTGGTGATACCGCTCACGGCGATCTGCGGCAAAACCGCGGGATGGCCGAACATTTCGGTTGTTCACGCCTGATGCTGCACGCTAGCCATCTTCAACTTACTCATCCGGTAAGTGGCCAGCCGCTGCATATTTCCGCGCCCTGGGAAGCAGATTGGCAAGGTGTCATGTCACAATTTGGCTGGCATAACGTGCTGCCAGAACTTGAGTTTCCGCAGGCTAACGGTCAGGATAGCTAATCATTTTTTAACGGTCATAAGGGAGCAGCAACGATGGCTCAGGTCGGCATTTTCGTCGGAACGGTCTACGGTAACTCTTTGTTAGTGGCGGAAGAGGCAGAAAATATCCTGCAACAACAGGGCCATGAGGTCAAAGTGTTTGAGGAAGGGACGCTGGCAGACTGGCAGTTGTACCGCCAGCATTATGCGCTGGTCGTGACTTCCACCACCGGGCAAGGGGACTTGCCTGACAGTATTGCGCCGCTGTTCCAGGCTATTCGCGACCAGGTGGGCTATCAGCCGGAGTTGCGTTATGGCTTGATTGCTCTGGGCGATAGCAGCTATGACAACTTCTGCGGTGCCGGGCGTACCTTTGATGCTTTGCTGCAAGAGCAGGGGGCGACGCGTGTAGGTGATGTGCTGGAGATCGATGCGATCGAGCAACCTGAACCGGAAGTGGTTTCCTGCCCGTGGGTAGAGCAGTGGGGCGCCTTGTTGAAATAATCTCTCGGTGCCTGGTGGCGATCGGCCAGGCACAACTTTATTCCTGCTATTTCCTGCGGTGAAGATAAAGCAAAAAAAAACCTAATCCCTTAAGCACTCAAGGCCGCAGCCATCAAGCGTTAAAGAATTAGGTTTTGCCTGCCGGAGCAGTAACAACCCTATCGATTACCGATTTACCCTATCACACAGAAAACCGGCAAAATGTGAACCCGCTGGCACACAGGCGATCAAATTATCGCCAAGGGTTGCTGTTATTTACCGCGCGTCAGCTTTTCCAGATCGGATTCGATCTCGGCAATCTTGTTGGTGACCACGTTTTGCAGATGCTGCAGGTCATCGAGGATCTTGCGTTTCAGATCCACTTCCACCTGATCGCGTTGGCAGAGTTGATCCAGTTCATCGATCACGTAGCGCAGGTTGGGGTTGATCTCATGGATCTCTTTGTAACCCTGGCCGGCATTGTCTGCCACCACGGTTTTGCGCTGGCGCGGATACTTGAACTTCACGCTCTTGGCAAAGAACTCGCCCTTATCTTTGCGGAAGTAAATCTTGAGGATGTCGTTATTGGCCTCCTGACGCAGGCTATAGCGATCGATATCTTCCGGTTGATTGATACCCAAACTTTTCAGGTTGTCATACATAATAGCGCCACCTTTTAATCAACTATATTTGCCTGATTAGCCAATATGCAGTGTTGTAAGCTGCAAATCGAAATACATCAGGAATATTCCACTGCCAGAGAGTATGGCGAAAACGCCCGTCACAGACTGTGACGGCCCGCGTATTGAAGGCAAAAAAATGGCGGGTGATACACCCGCCGTTCAAGCTTAGTCGATAGTGCGCAATAACTCATTAATCCCGACTTTGCCACGGGTCTTGGCGTCCACTTTCTTGACGATCACTGCGCAATACAGGCTGTAGGAACCATCTTTGGAAGGCAGGTTACCGGACACGACCACGGAGCCAGCAGGTACGCGGCCATAGTGCACTTCACCGGTTTCACGATCGTAGATACGGGTGCTTTGGCCCAGATAAACGCCCATTGAGATCACCGAACCTTCTTCGACAATCACGCCTTCAACCACTTCTGAACGCGCGCCGATAAAGCAGTTGTCTTCGATGATGGTTGGGTTGGCCTGCAATGGCTCCAGCACGCCACCGATGCCGACACCGCCGGACAGGTGAACGTTTTTGCCGATCTGCGCACAAGAGCCTACGGTGGCCCAGGTATCTACCATGGTGCCTTCGTCGACGTAGGCACCGATGTTGACGTAAGAAGGCATCAGCACGGTGTTACGAGCGATAAATGCTCCCTGACGCACGGTTGCCGGTGGCACCACGCGGAAGCCTTCCTTCTGGAAGCGAGCTTCATCGTAGTCAGCGAATTTCATCGGTACTTTGTCGTAATAGCGGGTTTCTGCACCGTCCATTACCTTGTTGTCGTTGATACGGAAAGACAGCAGGACGGCTTTTTTCAGCCACTGATGGGTAACCCATTGCCCCTCGATCTTCTCGGCAACGCGCAGGGCGCCGCTGTCCAGCAGGGCGATCACCTGGTTTACCGCTTCACGCGTTACGGTGTCTACGTTGGCCGGGGTAATATCCGCGCGGCGTTCGAAGGCGCTTTCAATAACGTTCTGTAATTGCTGCATGCTGTTCTCTGTCCTGATTTTATTTACGAAAGGTTACTTTTATCACATTTTATCGGTTGGATTGAGTGCCTCTGTCAACCGTTGTTCTAATTTTCTGCGTGTTTGCGGATCCAGCGCCCGGCGATCGGCATCGGCCAAAATAAACAAATCCTCGACCCGTTCGCCGATGGTGGAGATACGTGCACCATGCAGCGACAGGCCCAGATCGGCGAAAACTTCACCCACACGCGCTAGCAGGCCGGGCTGATCGAGGGCGATCAGTTCCAGATAGCTGCGGCGATCGGTGTGGGTTGGCAGGAAGCTGACCTCGGTCGGTACGCTGAAATGGCGTAGCTTGGACGACGGACGTCGCGCGCGCGGCGGTTGATAATCTCGCTGGGTGATAGCTTGTTCCAACGCATGGCGGATCGCGGCATGACGATCCTGGGCCAGCGGGCTGCCATCCGGCTCCAGCACGATAAAGGTGTCCATGGCCATGCCGTCGCGGTTGGTGAAGATCTGGGCGTCATGCACGCTGAGATTACGCCGATCCAGCTCACCGGCAACGGCGGCAAACAGGTAAGGGCGATCCGGGCTCCAGATAAAGATCTCGGTGCCGCCACGCGTGGCCTGGTGGCTGACCAGCACCAGTGGCTTGGTTGAGTCATGGGCCAGCAGGTGGCGGGCGTGCCAGGCGAGTTGATTCGGTGAGTGGCGCAGGAAATAGTCGGCGCGGCAGCGGCTCCAGATATGGTGCAACGCCTCTTCATCGATATTGTCCATGCGCAACAGGGCCAGCGCCTGTAAACGATGGTGGCGCACCCGCTCACGCAGATCCGGGCTGTTCTGCATGCCACGGCGCAGTTGCTTCTCGGTGGCGAAGTACAGCTCGCGCAACAGGCTCTGTTTCCAACTGTTCCACAAGGTCTCGTTGGTGGCACAGATATCGGCGACCGTCAGGCAAACCAGGTAGCGTAGCCGGGTTTCGCTTTGCACTTCGCTGCTGAACTGCTGGATCACGGTCGGGTCCTGAATATCACGCCGTTGTGCGGTCACCGACATCAGCAGGTGGCAGCGTACCAGCCAGGCAACCAGCTGTGCTTCGCGTGAGTTCAAGCCATGCAATGCAGCAAACTCCAAGGCGTCTTGGGCGCCTAAAATGGAGTGATCGCCCCCGCGCCCTTTGGCGATATCGTGGAACAGCGCTGCCAGCAACAGCAATTCTGGGTGAGGCAGGCGAGGATAAAGCTCCACGCACAGCGGATGGCGTGGGCGAGTTTCCTCATCGGAGAAGCTTTCCAGCTTTTGCAGCACGCGCACGGTATGTTCATCGACGGTATAAGCATGGAACAGGTCGAACTGCATCTGGCCGACGATGCTGCCCCATTGCGGCATATAGGCCCACAGCACGCTGTGGCGATGCATTGGCACCAACGCCCGTGAGACCGCGCCAGGGTGCCGCAGAATGGCCATAAACAGCTCCCTGGCCTCGGGAATGTTGCACAGCGGCTGTTTCAGGTGGCGGCGCGCATGGCGCAACTGGCGCACGGTAGTGGAGTAGATGCCTTTGATTTCGCGATTACGTACCATCAGGTAGAACATACGCATGATGGCTTCGGGCTGGCGGATAAACAGCGTTTCGTCGCGCAAATCGATCAGATCGCCACGCAGTTGAAAATCATCGTTCAGCGGGCGGGGTTTCTCCGTGGTGTCCAATGCCAGGATCGCTTCATCGAACAGCTGTAGCAGCATGTGGTTCAGCTCGCCGACGCGGCGCGTCATGCGATAGAAATCCTTCATCATGCGCTCTACCGGCTCATTGCCTTCCCCCTCGTAGCGCAACAACTGGGCTACGCTGAGCTGGCGATCGAACAGCAGGCGGTTGTCATAACGCGGCAGCGCCAGGTGCAGGGCAAAACGAATACGCCACAGGAAGCTTTGGCATTCGTTCAATTCGTTGCGTTCGGCCTGGGTCAGGAAGCCAAAACCGACCATCTCATCGAGCGAGGTTGCGCCGAAATGGCGGCGGGCCACCCACATCAGCGTATGGATATCACGCAGGCCACCGGGGCTGCTCTTGATATCCGGCTCCAGGTTGTAGCTGGTGCCGTGATAGCGCTGGTGGCGTTGTTGCTGCTCGATCAGTTTGGCGTCAAAGAATTTGGGCGAAGGCCAGAAGCCATCGCTGAAAATATGCTTCTGCAATTGCAGGAACAGGGCGACATCGCCACAGATCATGCGGGATTCGATCAGGTTGGTGGCAACGGTCAGGTCCGCCAAGCCTTCCAGCAGGCACTCTTCCAGCGTGCGCACGCTGTGGCCGACTTCCAGCTTGAGATCCCACAGCAGGGTAATGAATTCACCGACGCGAGCGGCCTGTTCATCGTTCAGGCGAGTTTGGCTGAGCACCAGCACGTCGATATCAGACAGCGGGTGCAGTTCACCACGGCCATAGCCGCCGACGGCCAGCAGCGCCGTTTCGGGAATAGTGTCAAAGCCGTAAAACAGCCACAGCCGCCGCAATAGCCGATCGATAAACTTGCTGCGCGCCGCCACCAGGCTTTCGGCACTGGCGCCGGCATTGAAGGCCGCTGCCAGCCACTGCTGAAACTGCTCAAGCCGCTGTTTGAGGACCAGGCAATTGATCTCTTCATCGCCATAGGTGCTGGGAGCATCCGGCTTATTGGGTACGGCCGGGGTCTCTAGCTCACGATAATTTTCAGACATGTTTCGCCGCCCATAAAAAAAGCCGGCATAGGCCGGCTTGTCACAAGAACCCTGTGGTTCTTACATCTCGTGCGTAATGATGTTGGGGATGGTGTCATCCTTGCGCAACGTCATTATCTCGCAGCCGTTATCAGTCACCACAATAGTATGCTCATACTGTGCCGACAAGCTGCGATCTTTGGTTTTCACCGTCCAGCCGTCTTTCATGGTGCGGATGCGGTAATCACCGGCATTGACCATGGGTTCAATGGTGAAGGCCATACCGGCCTGCAGCACCACGCCGCCGTCATCGGCATCGTAATGCAGTACCTGAGGCTCTTCGTGGAAACCTTCGCCGATACCGTGGCCGCAATATTCGCGCACTACGGAGAACTTCTCTGCTTCAACAAACTGCTGGATGGCTTTACCCAGAGTGCGCAGGCGGATACCCGGTTTGACCATCTTCAAGGCCAGATACAGGCTTTCCTGGGTGATGCGGCACAGGCGCTCGCCCAGAATGGTCGGTTTACCGACGATGAACATCTTGGAGGTGTCGCCGTGGAAGCCGTCTTTGATCACGGTTACGTCGATATTGACGATATCACCGTCTTTCAGCACCTTGTCGTCACTTGGGATACCGTGGCACACCACTTCGTTCACCGAGATACAGACCGATTTTGGGAAGCCGTGGTAACCCAGGCAGGCCGAGATCGCTTGCTGTTCATTGGTGATATGCTCGTGGCAGATCCTGTCCAGCTCGCCGGTGGTGACGCCGGGTTTAACGTGGGGCTCGATGATTTCCAGCACTTCTGCGGCCAGGCGGCCCGCAACGCGCATCTTTTGAATGTCATCAGGTGTTTTAATTGAAATTGCCATGAAAGTTAGTCCGCAGGTGTCGTTATGGTCGACAAGGTAGAAAGATAAGGCATTGAGTTATGGTATCAGCCCGGCTTGAGGCTGCCAAATTTCATTTGTGAAGGGCCAGGCCAACTGCAACAAAAGTTGGTGTCTGGGGCGGGTTTATGGTATAAAGCGCGCCGGCAGATCCGCATTCGGCCTTGAGTGCCAGTGAGGAAATGACCGAAGTAGTTTTAACTGCACTCACATTGTGTAAATAACACACACGTATCGACACATCCGCCGGGGTGCCTTGAGATGACTCACGTCATTGTCCGGGTCGGCGTTATGGGATACGTGGAGGCATAACCCCAATCAACTCTAATAGAGGTTTTAATCATGGCAACTGTTTCCATGCGCGACATGCTCCAGGCTGGTGTACACTTTGGTCACCAGACCCGTTACTGGAACCCGAAAATGAAGCCTTTCATCTTCGGCGCACGTAACAAGGTTCACATCATCAACCTGGAAAAAACCGTACCAATGGCCAACCTGGCTTTGGCTGAACTGACCAAGATCTCTTCCCGTAAAGGTAAGATCCTGTTCGTTGGTACCAAGCGCGCAGCAAGCGAAGCGGTAAAAGAATATGCTAACGGCTGCGATCAGTTCTTCGTGAACCATCGCTGGTTGGGCGGCATGCTGACTAACTGGAAAACCGTTCGTCAGTCAATCAAACGTTTGAAAGATCTGGAAATCCAGTCCCAAGACGGCACCTTCGACAAGCTGACCAAGAAAGAAGCGCTGATGCGCACTCGTGAACTGGCCAAGCTGGAAAACTCCCTGGGTGGTATCAAGGACATGGGTGGTCTGCCAGACGCTCTGTTTGTTATCGATGCCGATCACGAACACATCGCGATCAAAGAAGCCAACAACCTGGGTATCCCGGTATTCTCTATCGTTGATACCAACTCCGATCCAGACGGCGTTGACTTCATCATCCCTGGTAACGACGACGCAATCCGTGCAATCAAATTGTACCTGACCGCCGTTTCTGCCGCCATCCGTGAAGGTCGTTCTCAAGATCTGGCCGTTCAGGCGGAAGAAAGCTTCGTAGAAGCTGAATAATAAGGTCAAGCCCTTATTAACCAGGTATTGAATATGTTGGTTAGGGGGGCCTTTAAGGGCCCCCTTTGCTTATCTGAATGAGAACTATCTCCGAGCGAGATAACCGAGGAAAAAGAAATGGCTGATATTACCGCTGCCCTGGTAAAAGAACTGCGTGAGCGTACCAGCGCAGGTATGATGGATTGCAAAAAAGCGCTGATCGAATCTAACGGCGACATCGAGCTGGCAATCGAAAACATGCGTAAATCTGGCGCGATCAAAGCGGCGAAAAAAGCAGGCAACGTAGCTGCTGACGGCGTGATCAAAACCAAGATCGAAGGCAACTTCGGCATGATCGTGGAAGTTAACTGCCAGACCGACTTCGTTGCTAAAGACGGCGGTTTCCAGGCTTTCGCTGACAAAGTGTTGGATGCGGCTTTTGCTGGCAAAATCACTGACGTTGACGTGCTGAAAGCGCAGTTCGAAGAAGAGCGCGTTGCGCTGGTGGCAAAAATCGGTGAGAACATCAACATTCGCCGTATTGCTGCCCTGGAAGGCGACGTGTTGGGTAGCTACCTGCACGGTGCTCGCATCGGTGTTCTGGTTGCCGCTACCAAAGGCGCGGATGAAGAGCTGGTTAAGCAGCTGGCAATGCACGTTGCCGCTAGCAAGCCTGAATTCGTCAAGCCTGAAGATGTGTCTGCTGAAGTGGTAGAGAAAGAGTACCAAGTTCAGTTGGACATCGCCATGCAGTCTGGCAAGCCGAAAGAAATCGCAGAGAAGATGGTTGAAGGCCGCATGAAGAAATTCACCGGCGAAGTCTCTCTGACCGGTCAGCCTTTCGTGATCGAACCAAGCAAGAGCGTTGCTCAGGTGCTGAAAGAGCACAACACTGACGTGACCAATTTCATCCGCTTTGAAGTGGGTGAAGGCATTGAGAAAGTTGAAGCTGACTTTGCTGCTGAAGTTGCAGCAATGAGCAAACAGTCTTAATGCTGTTAATGGAGCCGCCGCGAGGCGGCTCCATTTTATCCAGCCAGAGAAATGCCGATGGTGGGCCCCGCGTGCCCAGGCTAATCGGTTGAAAACCCCAATACTATAACTACTGCTTCTTAGGACAGAACACCATGGCAACCAATGCAAAACCCGTTTATCAGCGTATCCTGCTCAAACTGAGTGGTGAAGCCCTGCAAGGTGCAGAAGGCTTTGGGATCGACGCTAGCGTTTTGGATCGCATGGCTCAGGAAGTAAAAGAGCTGGTCGAGCTGGGCATCCAGGTCGGTGTAGTTATTGGCGGTGGCAATCTTTTCCGTGGTGCAGGTCTGGCACAAGCCGGCATGAACCGCGTAGTGGGCGACCACATGGGAATGCTGGCTACCGTGATGAACGGCCTGGCTATGCGTGATGCACTGCACCGTGCCTATGTGAACGCCCGCCTGATGTCTGCCATTCCGTTGAATGGCGTATGTGACAACTACAGCTGGGCAGAGGCGATCAGCCTGCTGCGTAACAACCGCGTGGTGATTTTCTCCGCCGGTACGGGTAACCCGTTCTTTACCACGGATTCTGCGGCCTGCCTGCGCGGCATCGAAATTGAAGCCGATGTGGTATTGAAAGCGACTAAAGTGGATGGTGTATACTCCGCTGACCCGGTGAAAAACCCGGACGCAACGCTGTACGAACAGATCACCTACCAGGACGTGTTGGAGCGTGAGTTAAAAGTGATGGATCTGGCGGCGTTTACGCTGGCTCGCGACCATGGCTTGCCGATCCGCGTATTCAACATGAACAAGCCGGGCGCACTGCGTCGCGTGGTGATGGGTGAGAACGAAGGTACTCTGATCACCAAATAACGGCTGTTTGGCCAAATTTCCCAGGAGCGGGTAACGCCAGGCGTTGTGTGCTTCTGATAAGTAAAATTCACGGGCTATACTTTTCAGTACAGCCTGCCAAGTAACCAGCTTCCAAGGGTTCGCAACGTGATTAATGAAATCAGAAAAGATGCTGATTCACGCATGGAAAAAAGCGTCGAAGCATTCAAAAACCAAATCAGCAAGATCCGTACTGGCCGTGCTTCTCCAAGCATCCTGGACGGCATCATGGTGGAATACTACGGTGCAGCAACGCCGCTGCGCCAACTGGCCAACGTCACGGTAGAAGATTCCCGTACGCTGGCGATCAACCTGTTTGACCGTTCTCTGGGGTCGGCGGTAGAAAAAGCCATTATGTCTTCCGATCTGGGCCTGAACCCAAGCTCGGCTGGCACCGTGATCCGCGTTCCGCTTCCTCCGCTGACGGAAGAGCGCCGTAAGGATCTGATCAAGGTTGTACGTGGCGAAGCCGAGCAGGGCCGTGTGGCCGTGCGTAACGTGCGCCGCGATGCCAACGATAAAGTGAAGGCACTGCTGAAAGACAAAGAAATCAGCGAAGATGAAGATCGCCGTTCACAAGACGACATCCAGAAAATGACCGATGCCTACATCAAACTGCTTGATGCGGCATTGGCCGATAAAGAAAAAGAACTGATGGATTTCTAATCTCCATCGCCTTGAAATAGAGCGTCGCCTTGGCGGCGCTTTATTTTTTGTGGTGTAGATCTCGTTTTATCGTACGCACAGAGCGTAAACCAGCCGTGATGCAAGTTACACTGTGGTGTACCTCCGATCTCATCACGCAGTAGATTCAGAGCGATCTCATGAAGCAACTGACAATTCTGGGTTCCACCGGTTCCGTGGGCACCAGCACCCTGGCCGTGGTCAGGGAAAATCCCGACCTTTTCGCGATCAAGGCACTGGTAGCTGGCCGTAATGTGGCGGTCATGGCGCAGCAGTGCATAGAGTTCCGCCCGAGCTATGCGGCAATGGCCGATGAGCAGTCCGCCAATGAGTTACGCGCCGTGCTGGCAGAAAACGGTGTGAAAACCGAAGTGCTGGCAGGTGAAAAGGCAGCCTGCGAGCTAGCCGCATTAGACGACGTAGACCAGGTGACGGCAGCCATTGTCGGGGCCGCTGGGCTGTTGCCCACCCTGGCCGCGATCCGTGCCGGTAAGCAGGTGCTGCTGGCGAACAAAGAGTCGCTGGTCACCTGTGGCCGCCTGTTTATGGACGCGGTGCAAAAGAGCCAGGCCCAGCTGCTGCCGCTGGACAGCGAGCACAACGCTATCTTCCAGAGCCTGCCAGAAAGCATCCAACGCCAACTGGGTTATAGCTCGCTGGAAGCCCACGGCGTTTCGCGCATCGTGCTGACCGGTTCCGGTGGCCCGTTCCGTACTACGCCGATGGAACAGTTCGCCACCATGACGCCGGATCAGGCCTGTGCGCATCCCAACTGGTCGATGGGGCGCAAAATCTCGGTAGATTCCGCCACCATGATGAACAAGGGGCTGGAGTATATCGAAGCTCGCTGGCTGTTCAACGCCTCGGCAGAGCAGATGGAAGTGATCCTCCACCCGCAGTCGGTGATCCACTCCATGGTGCGCTATGCCGATGGTAGCGTGCTGGCCCAACTGGGCACGCCGGATATGCGCACGCCTATCGCTCATGCCATGGCTTATCCGCAGAGGGTCCACTCCGGGGTGGCAGCGCTCGATTTCTGCCGTATCGGGGCGCTGACCTTCTCTGAGCCGGAACCTGAGCGCTATCCTTGCCTGTATTTGGCAATCGAAGCCTTCGATGCAGGCCAGGCGGCGACCACCGCACTCAACGCGGCCAATGAGATTGCCGTAGCGGCATTTTTGCAGCAACAAATTCGTTTCACTGATATTTCAGCCGTGAACCAAAAGGTTGTTGAATGTATGGCGCTGCCTGAGCCCACCAGCATTGAGATGGTGCTGGAGATCGATCGCCAGGCGCGTGAGGTGGCTGGCGGTTTGGTTCGTAACCTGCGGGGTTAATCACTTGAGCGGGTTATACCGCGGGCAAATTCGGCTCTGCTACATTGTCTGAATTTGCTGGTAAACTCGCCAGGCCGCCGTGTGGCCGTTTGTTCAGGCTTCGCGGAGGTGTTATAGTCTGCGCCATAATCACCGGTTATACCGTTGAATAATGGCCGGATTGGCAGCCCTTTTTACCTGACAAGCGCGGCCAATAGGGCAGTGCCAAGCCAGAAGACGGGGAAAACTTACGCCAATCTTTGCCGGGCGCTCCTTGTGGGCACCAGGCAGGCAGACTGAAAAGCTGTGTCAGGCACACGGCTTTTTTTGCGCGTAAGGTCCGATATTCCGGCATGGCAAGGCGTTTCTACCGAGGAAATAAGTACGAGTTATGTCGTCCGCAAACCAACAAGAAGCTAATCTTTCTGCTCATGGGCCACGTCATGTCGCGATCATTATGGACGGCAATGGGCGTTGGGCTAAACGCCAGGGCAAGTTACGTGTCTTCGGTCATAAAGCAGGGGTGAAATCGGTACGCCGTGCGGTCAGTTTTGCCGCCAGTCACCATTTAGATGCACTCACGCTTTATGCCTTCAGCAGCGAAAACTGGAACCGCCCGGCGCAGGAAGTCTCCGCGTTGATGGAGCTTTTTGTCCGCGCACTGGACAGCGAAGTAAAAAGCCTGCATAAACATAATGTCAGGTTGCGTGTGATCGGCGATGTCAGCCGGTTCAGCGCACGTTTGCAAGAGCGTATCCGCCGCTCGGAGCAGCTGACAGAAAATAACGATGGCCTGACGCTTAACGTAGCCGCCAATTACGGTGGCCGTTGGGATATTATTCAGGGAGTGAAGGATCTGGCTGAGCAAGTGCAGCAGGGTACGCTGTGCGTGAACCAGATCAGCGAGGAGTTACTGGGCGAGCGCGTCTGCATGAGCGATTTGTCTCCGGTGGATCTGGTGATCCGTACGGGCGGCGAACATCGCATCAGTAACTTTTTGTTGTGGCAAATTGCTTACGCCGAGCTTTACTTTACTGATGTACTCTGGCCAGATTTTGATGAACTTGTCTTTGAAGGTGCGCTGAATGCATTTGCACAACGCGAGCGTCGCTTCGGAGGAACAACACCTATCGACGCCAATGCGTCCTAGGGGGAACTTTTGCTGAAGTCTCGCATCATAACGGCTCTGATTTTAATTCCGATTGTTATCGCAGCGTTGTTCTTGCTGCCGCCGATGGGTTTTGCCCTGGTAACACTCGCTGTGTGCATGTTAGCCGCTTGGGAATGGGGGCAGCTGGCTGGCTTTGCTGCCCGCCCACAACGTATCTGGCTGGCGATATTATGCGGTTTCCTATTGGCGCTGATGATGCTCAGCGTGCCTGCCTACCATCAGTCTGTTCACCAATTGCAGATCGCTGGCCCGCTGTGGTTGTCGCTGGGATGGTGGCTGGCGGCCCTGCTGCTGGTGCTGTTCTATCCAGGCTCGGCTGCGCTGTGGCGTAATTCGCGCACCTTACGGCTGGTCTTTGGCCTGTTGACCATCGTGCCGTTTTTCTGGGGCATGCTGGCACTGCGTCAATTCGGCTATGAAGAGAATCATTTTACCGGTGCCTGGTGGTTGCTGTACGTTATGCTGTTGGTCTGGGGCGCAGATTCCGGCGCCTACATGTTCGGCAAGCTGTTTGGCAAACACAAGCTGGCACCGAAGGTCTCCCCGGGCAAAACCTGGGAAGGGCTGGTCGGCGGGCTGGTGACGTCTGCCGTGATTTCGTGGCTGTTTGGCCGCTATGCGCCGCTGAACGTGGTGCCTATGACCCTATTGGTCTGTTCGGTGATTGCTGCCCTGGCTTCGGTGTTGGGCGATCTGACGGAAAGCATGTTCAAGCGTGAAGCCGGTATCAAGGACAGTGGTCATCTGATCCCGGGGCACGGTGGCATTCTGGATCGTATCGATAGCCTGACCGCAGCGGTACCGGTATTTGCCTGCTTGATGCTGTTAGTGTTTTAATCCGTCATCGGCGGGGGGAGTAAAGGGATTCTATGGTCAGCGTACTCTGGAACTTGGTCGCGTTTATTATCGCTCTGGGTATATTGATCACCGTGCATGAGTTCGGGCACTTTTGGGTGGCCCGCCGCTGTGGCGTCCGTGTCGAGCGTTTCTCTATCGGCTTTGGCCGTGCGCTATGGCGCCGCACCGATCGCCAGGGCACCGAATTTGTCGTCGCCATGATCCCCCTTGGCGGCTACGTCAAAATGCTCGATGAGCGCGTCGAAACGGTAGCTCCCGAGCTGCGTCATGAGGCGTTCAACAATAAAACCGTCTGGCAGCGCGCGGCGATTGTCAGCGCGGGCCCCATTGCCAATTTCCTGTTTGCCATTCTTGCCTATTGGATCGTCTTTATCATCGGCGTGCCGAGTTACCGCCCGGTCATCGGTGAAATTACTCCGCAATCCATTGCCGCTCATGCTGAAATTTCTCCGGGAATGGAACTTAAGTCCGTTGACGGTATCGAAACGCCTGATTGGGAATCTGTTCGTCTGGCGTTGGTGACCAAAATCGGTGATGCGCAAACCGAGGTAGAAATTGCTCCGTTTGGTTCTTCACAAAAGCTGAGCAAGACCCTGGATTTGCGCCACTGGAGCTTTGAGCCGGACAAAGAAGATCCCGTGCGTTCTCTAGGCATGATCCCGCGTGGCCCGCAGATTGAATCCGTGCTGGCAGAAGTGCAGGCCGGGTCGGCTGCGCAAAAGGCAGGTTTACAAGCGGGGGACAGGATCGTTAAAGTCGATGGTCAGCCACTTGGCCGTTGGGTTACGTTGGTTAAACGTATCCACAATGCTCCAGGGCTTCCGCTGGTTTTAGAGATAGAAAGAAACGGCGCCCCCTTGTCTTTAACGCTGATACCAGATACAAAGCCGGTGGGAAAAGACAAAGCGGTGGGGTTTGCCGGGATTATACCTAAAGTTATCCCTCTGCCGGATGAGTACAAGACCATCCGTCAATATGGGCCGTTCTCTGCGCTGTATCAGGCGGGGGACAAAACCTGGCAGCTGATGCATCTTACGGTCAGCATGATAGGTAAATTAATTACCGGTGATGTGAAGCTGAACAACCTGAGTGGCCCGATTTCCATTGCACAGGGAGCAGGGGCATCAGCAGAGGTGGGTTTTGTGTATTATATGATGTTTCTAGCGTTGATTAGCGTCAACTTAGGGATCATCAACCTCTTCCCATTACCGGTATTAGATGGTGGGCATCTCCTCTTCCTGGCGATAGAAAAGCTGAAGGGGGGGCCAGTTTCTGAGCGAGTACAGGACTACAGCTACCGCATTGGTTCGATCTTGTTGGTACTGCTGATGGGTCTTGCACTTTTCAATGATTTTTCTCGTCTTTAGGGGCGGGGACAGGTTAGGAAGAACGCATAACAACGATGGCGATGAAAAAGTTGCTCATAGCGTCGCTGCTGTTTGGCAGCGCCACCGTATACGGTGCAGACGGGTTCGTAGTGAAGGATATTCATTTCGAAGGCCTGCAACGAGTCGCCGTCGGTGCGGCGTTACTCAACATGCCGGTTCGCGTAGGCGATACCGTCTCTGATGATGATATCGGTAATACCATCCGTGCCTTGTTTGCCACTGGCAACTTCGAGGACGTTCGCGTACTGCGCGATGGTGATACGCTGATTGTTCAGGTTAAGGAACGCCCTACCATTGCCAGCATCACTTTCTCCGGTAACAAATCGGTGAAAGATGACATGCTCAAGCAAAACCTGGAAGCCTCTGGCGTCCGGGTTGGTGAAGCACTCGACCGCACCACCTTATCCAGCATTGAAAAAGGGTTGGAAGACTTCTACTACAGCGTCGGTAAATACAGTGCCTCGGTGAAAGCCGTTGTCACGCCGTTGCCGCGTAACCGTGTTGACCTGAAACTGGTGTTCACGGAAGGGGTTTCCGCCAAGATTCAACAAATCAACATTGTCGGCAACCATGCCTTCACCAACGATGAGCTGATCGCACACTTCCAGTTGCGTGATGATGTTCCGTGGTGGAACGTAGTGGCCGATCGCAAATACCAGAAACAAAAGTTGGCGGGGGACCTTGAGAGCCTGCGCAGCTTCTATCTGGATCGCGGCTATGCCCGTTTCAATATTGATTCGACGCAGGTCAGCCTGACGCCAGATAAAAAAGGCATCTATATCACCGTTAACATCACCGAGGGCGATCAGTACAAGCTTTCTGGCGTGGTGGTAAATGGCAACCTTGCCGGTCATTCGGCAGAAGTGGCTCAGTTGACCAAGATTGAGCCGGGTGAGCTGTTTAACGGCACCAAAGTGACCAAAATGGAAGATAACATCAAGAAGATGTTTGGCCGTTATGGTTACGCCTATCCTCGCGTACAGACTCAACCTGAAATCAACGACGCGGATAAAACCGTGAAGCTGAACATCAACATTGACGCGGGTAACCGTTTCTATGTGCGCCGCATCAAGTTCGAAGGCAACGACACCAGTAAAGATTCCGTTCTGCGCCGCGAAATGCGCCAGATGGAAGGGGCGTGGCTGGGTAACGATCAGGTCGAGCAGGGTAAAGAGCGTCTGAATCGTCTGGGTTATTTCGAGACGGTCGATGTTGAAACCCAGCGTGTACCGGGTTCCCCCGATCAGGTTGATATCACCTATAAGGTGAAAGAACGTAACACCGGGACGCTGAACTTTGGCGTAGGTTACGGTACCGAAAGTGGCGTCAGCTTCCAGGCGGGTGTCCAGCAGGATAACTGGCTGGGTACGGGCTACTCTGTTGGCATCAGCGGCACCAAGAACGACTACCAGACCTATACCGAGCTGTCGGTGACCAACCCGTACTTCACCGTTGACGGTGTGAGTCTGGGCGGCCGTATCTTCTATAACGACTTTAAAGCGAATAATGCCGATCTGTCCGACTATACCAACAGCAGTTATGGTATTGACGGCACGCTGGGCTTCCCAATCAACGAGAACAACTCGCTGCGTGCTGGCCTGGGTTACGTCCATAACTCCTTGTCAGAAATGCAGCCGCAGATCGCCATGTGGCGCTATCTGAACTCGATGGGTGATTATCCTGACTTTAAGGATCGCGCCAGCTTTACAGCCGACGACTTCACGCTGAACCTGGGCTGGACCTATAATAATCTGGACCGTGGCTACTTCCCTACCCAGGGTAACCGCACTACGTTCAACACCAAGGTGACCGTGCCGGGCTCCGACAACTCATACTACAAGATGACGTTGGACACCGCGCAGTATATGCCGCTTAACGATGACAAGACCTGGGTGTTGCTGGGTCGTGGCCGTCTGGGCTATGCCGATGGGTTGGGCGGTAAAGAAATGCCGTTCTATGAAAACTTCTATGCGGGTGGTTCAAGTACCGTACGTGGCTTCCAGTCCAACACCATTGGTCCAAAAGCCGTGTACTACAACTCCAACTCGTATTCGTGCCAGTACGCGCCAGGCACCAGCACCGCTCAGCCGATTTGTAGCTCGAACGATGCGGTGGGCGGTAACGCCATGGCCGTGGCAAGCATGGAGTTGATCACGCCTACGCCGTTCCTGAGCGAGAAATACGCCAACTCGGTGCGTACTTCACTGTTTGTCGATGCCGGTACCGTGTGGGATACCCACTGGGAAAACACCGATCAGACGCTGATGTACGGGGTACCAGACTACAGCAAGGCGAGCAACATTCGCGTGTCTGCCGGTCTTGCGCTGCAGTGGATGTCTCCACTGGGGCCGTTGGTCTTCTCCTATGCGGATCCGATCAAGAAATACGACGGCGACAGGTCGGAGCAGTTCCAGTTTAACATCGGTAAAACCTGGTAATAACCGGTTTCACCTGTGGGCATAGCGGTACAAGAATCGCAAATGCCAGGCTTAAACCAGCTCATAGCGAGAGAAATCTCATTGTGTACTGTGATAAGTCTGGCAGATTGTGTACTTTCAAAAGTGTCATGTGACACAAATGGGTGATGGTAAGGAGTTTATAGTGAAAAAGTGGTTATGTGCCGCAGGCCTCGGTTTAGCAATGGCTGCTTCTGCAGGCGTTCAGGCAGCTGACAAGATTGCTGTTGTTAACGTTTCTAGCATTTTCCAACAGCTGCCAGCTCGTGAAACCGTAGCCAAGCAATTGGAAAGCGAATTCAAAGGCCGTGCAAGCGAACTCCAGAACATGGAACGCGATCTGCAAACCAAAATGCAGAAACTGCAGCGTGATGGTTCTACCATGAAAGCCAGCGATCGCACCAAGATGGAAAAAGACGTGATGGCTCAGCGTGAGCAGTTCTCTCAGAAAGCGCAGGCTTTCGAGCAGGACAATCGTCGTCGCCAGATGGAAGAGCGTAACAAAATCCTGAGCCGTATTCAGGATGCTGTGAAAGCCGTTGCCAGCAAAGAAGGCTATGACGTCGTGATCGACGCCAACGCAGTTGCTTACGCAGGTTCTTCAAAAGATATTACTGCAGACGTGCTGAAACAGGTTAAATAACGCCATGCCTTCAATTCGACTGGCTGATTTAGCGCAGCAGTTGGATGCACAATTGCACGGTGATGGCGATCTCGCCATCACCGGCATTGCTTCTATGCATTCCGCACAGCCTGGCCAAATCACGTTTTTGTCAAACAGCCGCTACCAAGAGCAGCTGGCTTCCTGTCAGGCGAGTGCCGTGGTACTCACCGAGGCAGACCTACCACACTGCCGTAGCGCAGCGCTGGTGGTTAAAAACCCTTACCTGACCTATGCGCGTATGGCGCAGTTGATGGACACCACGCCAGCACCCGCAGCAGATATCGCGCCAAGCGCGGTGATCTCTCCGCAGGCCAAGCTGGGGCAGAACGTTGCTATTGGGGCGAACGCGGTTATCGAATCCGGTGTTGAACTGGGCGATAACGTGGTCATCGGCCCGGGTTGCTTTATCGGCAAGCAGGCACGCATCGGCGCAGGTACGCGTCTGTGGGCCAACGTGACGATTTATCATGAAGTGGAAATCGGCCAGCACTGCCTGATCCAATCGGGAACGGTGATTGGTGCGGACGGTTTCGGCTACGCCAACGAGCGTGGCAACTGGATCAAGATCCCGCAGCTTGGCACGGTGATTATTGGCGATCGCGTTGAGATTGGTGCCTGTACCACCATCGATCGCGGTGCGTTGGATAACACCCAGATTGGGAATGGTGTTATCATAGATAACCAGTGTCAGATTGCACACAACGTGGTGATTGGCGAGAATACCGCCGTCGCGGGCGGTGTGATCATGGCAGGTAGCCTGAAAATCGGGCGCTATTGCCAAATTGGCGGCGCCAGTGTGATCAACGGTCACATGGAGATTGCTGACCAGGTAGTTGTCACCGGGATGGGAATGGTTATGCGACCAATCACCGAACCTGGGGTATACTCCTCTGGCATTCCGTTACAACCCAACAAAGTTTGGCGTAAAACCGCGGCGTTGGTGATGAATATCGATGAGATTAGCAAGCGCTTGAAAGCTGTCGAACGAAAAGTCGGAAAAGACTAATCACCACGGCCCGGGATGCTGGGTATAAAACGAAACGCGTTGGCAATGATGCCAAAAGCGCAAAGAGTTGTTAATTTGCGGCCTGCCTGATGATCTCCTTTTTGGGGTCAACGCAGGCCGTGTTGTTGATGCCATCAGTTTTTAGAGACAGGAAGAGTATTTTGACTACTGACACTCATACTCTAGATATTGCAGAAATTCTGGAACTGCTTCCTCACCGTTATCCATTCTTGCTGGTTGACCGTGTATTGGATTTCGAAGAGCATAAATATCTGCGTGCAGTGAAGAACGTATCCGTTAATGAGCCGTTTTTCCAGGGGCATTTCCCTGGTAAACCGATTTTTCCAGGCGTGCTGATTTTGGAAGCTATGGCTCAGGCCACGGGTATCCTGGCATTTAAGAGCGTGGGTAAACTGGAACCGGGCGAGCTGTACTATTTCGCCGGTATTGACGAAGCTCGCTTCAAGCGCCCTGTGGTGCCTGGCGACCAGATGATTATGGAAGTCACTTTCGAAAAAACCCGTCGTGGTTTGACCCGCTTTAAAGGCGTGGCGACCGTCGATGGAAAAATTGTCTGCGAAGCAACCATGATGTGTGCCCGCAGCCGGGAGGCATAATCCGTGATTGATAAAACCGCCTTTATCCATCCAAGTGCGATCGTTGAAGAAGGCGCCGTCATCGGCGCTGGTGCGCATATCGGTCCCTTCTGTTACGTCGGCTCCCAGGTGGAAATCGGCGCGGGTACGGTCCTCAAATCGCATGTGGTGGTGAACGGTATCACCAAGATTGGCCGCGATAACGAGATCTATCAGTTTGCCTCTATCGGTGAAGTGAATCAGGATCTGAAATACGCTGGCGAACCGACTCGGGTTGAAGTCGGCGATCGTAACCGCATTCGTGAGAGCGTCACCATTCATCGCGGTACCGCGCAGGGAACGGGCCTGACCAAAGTCGGTAATGACAACCTGCTGATGGTCAACGTGCACGTTGCTCATGACTGCGTGGTGGGCAATTCCTGCGTGTTGGCCAACAACGCCACGCTGGCTGGTCACGTGGAGATCGACGATTTCGCCATCATTGGCGGCATGACCGCGATCCACCAATTCTGTGTGATTGGTGCCCATGTGATGGTCGGTGGTTGCTCCGGTGTCGCTCAGGACGTACCGCCTTTTGTCATCGCGCAGGGTAACCACGCGACGCCATTTGGTATCAACGCCGTAGGCCTGAAACGTCGTGGTTTTGATAAGGATGAAATGCAGGCGATCCGTAATGCCTACAAAATCCTCTATCGCAGCGAGAAGACCTTCGACGAGGCTAAAGCAGAGATCGAAACCCTGGCGCAACAGCAGCCCGTGGTGCAGCAGTTCCTCGATTTCTTTGCGCGTTCTACCCGTGGGATTATTCGCTGAGTTATGCCAAATCGTCCATTGACTATCGGATTGGTCGCCGGGGAAACCTCCGGTGATATTCTGGGGGCCGGATTAATTCGTGCGCTTAAGACGCACTACCCAAGCGCCCGCTTTGTCGGTGTTGCTGGCCCGCTGATGCAGGCCGAAGGGTGTGAAACCTGGTACGAAATGGAAGAGCTGGCGGTGATGGGCGTGGTAGAGGTGCTTGAGCGTCTGCCACGCCTGTTGAAGATCCGCAAGGATCTGACCCGCCGGTTCAGTGAGCTGAAGCCTGACGTGTTTGTCGGTATCGATGCGCCAGACTTCAACCTCACGCTGGAAGGCCGCCTGAAACAGCGCGGTATCCGCACTATTCACTATGTCAGCCCGTCCGTGTGGGCCTGGCGTCAGAAACGTGTTTTCAAAATTGGTAAAGCGACCGACCTGGTGTTGGCGTTCCTCCCTTTCGAAAAAGCGTTTTACGATCGTTTCAACGTTCCTTGCCGCTTTATCGGTCATACCATGGCCGATGCGATGCCATTGCAGGCGGATAAGCTGGCCGCACGCGCTACGCTGGGCATTGACCCGGCCGCTCGCTGTTTGGCATTGCTACCCGGCAGCCGTAATGCCGAAGTGGAAATGCTCAGTGGTGACTTCCTGCGCACCGCCCAACTGCTACGCGAGCATTATCCCGATCTGGAAGTGGTGGTGCCGTTGGTCAACGCCAAGCGCCGTGAGCAGTTTGAGCGCATCAAGGCAGAGGTCGCACCGGAGCTTAAGGTTCACCTGCTGGATGGCAAAGGGCGTGAGGCGATGGTGGCCAGCGATGCGGCACTGCTGGCTTCTGGCACCGCAGCGCTGGAATGCATGTTGGCAAAATGCCCGATGGTGGTGGGCTACCGCATGAAGCCATTTACCTTCTGGCTGGCGGAGCGGTTGGTGAAAACCCCGTATGTCTCATTGCCTAACCTGCTGGCAGGGCGTGAAATCGTCACCGAACTGCTGCAACACGATTGTGTACCGGATAAGCTGGCCGCGGCGTTATTGCCGCTGCTGGAAGACAGCCCGCAGGCGGAGCTGTTGAAACAGACCTTCCTTGAATTGCATCAGAGCATTCGCTGTGGTGCCGATGAACAGGCCGCTCAGGCTGTGTTGGAGCTGGCAAAAGCATGATGGAACCCTTTGTTTACCCTGCCGCCCGGCTGTTTGCCGGTGTGGACGAAGTGGGGCGCGGGCCTTTGGTGGGTGCCGTTGTGACCGCTGCGGTGATCCTCGATCCGGCACGGCCGATTGTTGGCCTGGCGGATTCCAAAAAGCTCAGTGAGAAGCGTCGCCTGGCGTTATACGACGAGATCGTGGAAAAGGCGCTGTCCTGGAGCCTGGGGCGAGCTGAGCCGGTCGAAATCGACCAACTGAATATCCTGCATGCCACGATGTTGGCGATGCAGCGCGCGGTAGCGGGTTTGCATATCGCACCGGACATGGTGTTGATTGACGGCAACCGTTGCCCCAAATTGCCGATGCGCTCGTTAGCGGTAGTGAAAGGGGATAGCCGGGTGGCGGAAATCAGTGCCGCATCGATTCTGGCGAAGGTGACCCGCGATCGCGAAATGACCGAACTGGATGCGATTTTCCCGGATTACGGCTTTGCCCAACACAAGGGCTATCCCACTGCGTTCCATCTGGAAAAGCTGGCCGTGTTGGGGGCTACCGAGCATCATCGCCGCAGTTTTGCCCCGGTAAGACGGGCGCTGGAGTCTGGTTCGTCAGCTAAGTAAACAAGCCGCATAGTTCACACGATGCTTAAAATTACGCCCCCTCTCCTTTTGGGAGAGGGTCGGGGTGAGGGGAAATGGCTACGGTGATCTTCCCTACACCCTAATGTAACCCCGGTTCAGTAAGCTGAACCCCAACACGTTGGTATCTGGATATGGCCGAACCTCGTTTTATTCATCTGCGCGTGCACAGTGACTACTCCATGATTGATGGATTAGCCAAGATTGGCCCGTTGGTGAAAAGAGCTGCCGCGTTAGCCATGCCAGCCTTGGCCGTCACCGACTTCACCAATATGTGTGGTCTGGTGAAGTTTTATGGCAGTGCGCACGGTGCCGGGATCAAACCGATCATCGGTGCGGATTTCCATGTGCAAAGCGAAGAGCTGGGCGATGAGCTGGCACAGCTTACCGTGCTGGCAGCCGATAACGTTGGCTATCAAAACCTCACACTATTAATCTCCAGGGCGTATCAGCGCGGTTATGGCCCGGCAGGCCCGGTGATCGATCGCGACTGGCTGATAGAACATCGCAGCGGGTTGATCCTGCTTTCCGGTGCACGCATGGGCGACGTCGGCAAGTTTCTGCTGCGTGGCAACCAGGCCCTGGTCGATCAATGCCTGGAGTTTTACCAGCAGCATTTCCCGGACAGCTATTATCTCGAACTGATCCGCACCGGCCGTGGGGATGAAGAAAACTATCTGCACGCCGCCGTAGCCCTGGCGACCGAACGTGGGTTGCCGGTAGTCGCCACCAACGATGTCCGTTTCCTGGTGGAAGATGACTTTGACGCCCATGAGATCCGCGTAGCGATCCATGATGGCTTCACGCTTGACGATCCAAAACGCCCGAAAAACTACAGCCCGCAACAGTACATGCGCAGCGAAGAGGAGATGTGCGAGCTGTTTGCCGACATCCCGGAAGCGTTGCTAAACAGCGTGGAAATTGCCAAGCGCTGTAACGTCACCATCCGTCTGGGCGAATATTTCCTGCCACAGTTCCCCACCGGCGATATGACCACCGAAGATTTCCTGGTGCTCAAGTCCAAAGAGGGGTTGGAAGAACGCCTGGAGTTCCTGTTCCCGGATCCGGAAGTCCGTGCCGAGCGCCGTCCTGAATACGATGAGCGTCTGGATCTGGAACTGAAAGTGATCAACCAGATGGGATTCCCGGGTTACTTCCTGATCGTAATGGAGTTCATCCAGTGGTCGAAAGATAACGACGTGCCGGTAGGCCCGGGCCGTGGCTCTGGTGCCGGTTCGCTGGTGGCCTATGCGCTGAAAATCACCGATCTCGACCCGCTGGAATTTGACCTGCTGTTCGAACGCTTCCTGAACCCGGAACGTGTCTCGATGCCCGACTTCGACGTCGACTTCTGCATGGAAAAACGCGACCTGGTCATCGAGCACGTGGCGGACATGTATGGTCGTGAGGCGGTATCGCAGATCATCACCTTCGGTACCATGGCGGCGAAAGCGGTGATCCGCGACGTGGGGCGCGTGCTGGGCCATCCTTATGGCTTTGTCGACCGTATCTCCAAGCTGGTGCCGCCCGATCCGGGCATGACGCTGGAAAAAGCCTTTGCTGCAGAGCCGCAGCTGCCGGAAATCTATGAGGCAGACGAAGAGGTCAAAGCGCTGATCGACATGGCGCGCAAGCTGGAAGGTGTGACGCGTAACGCCGGTAAGCACGCCGGGGGGGTGGTGATTGCGCCAACCAAGATCACCGACTTTGCCCCGCTTTATTGCGATGCCGAAGGTAACCACCCGGTCACCCAGTTCGATAAGAACGACGTGGAATACGCCGGGCTGGTCAAGTTCGACTTCCTCGGTCTGCGTACCCTGACCATCATCGACTGGGCGTTGGGGATGATCAATGCCCGGCGAGCCAAAACCGGGCTGGAGCCGATAGATATCGCGGCCATTCCGCTCGAGGACAAGAAAAGCTTCGACATGCTGCAACGCTCGGAAACCACAGCGGTGTTCCAGCTTGAATCGCGCGGCATGAAGGATTTGATCAAACGTTTGAAGCCAGACTGCTTCGAAGACATGATCGCACTGGTGGCGCTGTTCCGTCCCGGCCCGTTACAGTCCGGCATGGTAGATAACTTTATCGACCGTAAGCACGGGCGCGAAGAGATCTCCTACCCTGATATCCAGTGGCAGCATGAATCGCTGAAGCCAGTGCTGGAGCCAACCTATGGCATCATCCTGTACCAGGAACAGGTGATGCAGATCGCTCAGGTGTTGGCTGGCTATACGCTGGGCGGCGCGGACATGCTGCGTCGCGCCATGGGTAAAAAGAACCCGGTCGAGATGGCCAAGCAGCGTGGCGGTTTTGAAGATGGTGCGAAATCGCGCGGCATTGACGGCGAACTGTCGGTAAAAATCTTCGATCTGGTAGAGAAGTTCGCGGGTTACGGCTTTAACAAATCGCACTCCGCTGCCTATGCGTTGGTGTCTTACCAGACGCTGTGGCTGAAGGCCCACTATCCGGCCGAGTTTATGGCTGCGGTCATGACCGCCGATATGGATAACACCGATAAGGTGGTGGGGCTGGTGGATGAGTGCTGGCGCATGGGCCTGAAAATTCTGCCGCCGGACATCAACAGCGGGCAGTATCACTTCCACGTTAATGACGAGGGTGAGATCGTCTATGGCATCGGAGCCATCAAAGGCGTAGGGGAAGGACCGATCGAAGCGATTATCGAAGCGCGTAATTCCGGCGAGCAGGGGTATTTCAAAGATCTGTTCGACCTGTGCGCCCGCTCCGATATTAAAAAGCTCAACCGACGTATTCTGGAAAAGCTGATCATGTCCGGGGCGTTCGATCGCCTGGGGCCACACCGTGCCGCGTTGATGAACTCCCTGGGGGATGCGCTTAAAGCGGCCGATCAGCACGCCAAAGCCGAAGCCATCGGCCAGGCAGATATGTTTGGCGTGTTGGCGGAAGCGCCGGAGCAGGTGGAACAATCCTACGCTAACGTTCCCCCTTGGCAGGAACAGGTAGTGCTGGATGGTGAACGGGAAACGCTGGGGCTGTATCTTACCGGCCACCCCATCACCCAGTACCTCAAAGAAATTGAACGCTATGCCGGTGGCCAGCGTCTGAAAGATATGCACCCGACGGATCGCGGCAAGATGACTACCGCCGTCGGGTTGGTGATTGCCTCCAAGATCATGATGACCAAACGCGGCAACCGCATCGGCATTTGTACGCTGGATGACCGCTCTGGCCGTCTGGACATCATGTTATTCACCGATGCCTTGGAAAAATACCAGCATTTGTTGGAAAAAGACCGTATCCTGATCGCGACTGGACAGGTCAGCTTTGATGACTTTAACGGCGGGCTTAAAATGACCGCTCGTGAATTAATGGACATCAGTGAAGCACGTGAAAAATACGCTCGCGGGCTTGCTATCTCGCTGACGGACAGGCAAATTGATGACCAGCTTTTGAACCGTCTCCGTCAGTCTTTGGAACCCCATCGCTCGGGGACGATTCCAGTGCATCTCTACTATCAACGGGAAGATGCACGGGCAAGATTGCGCTTTGGTGCAACTTGGCGCGTGACGCCGACCGACCGCTTGTTGATAGATTTGCGGACCTTGGTAGGTAATGAGCAGGTGGAACTGGAATTTGACTAAAATAGGAATGCTATGAGTCTGAATTTTCTTGATTTTGAACAGCCGATTGCAGAGCTGGAAGCGAAAATTGACTCGCTGACCGCAGTCAGCCGTCAAGACGAAAAATTAGATATTAATCTGGACGAAGAGGTTCAGCGCCTGCGTGAGAAGAGCGTTGAGCTGACGCGCAAGATTTTTTCCGATCTTGGGGCCTGGCAGATTGCCCAATTGGCACGCCACCCGCGCCGTCCTTATACCCTGGATTATATCAAACACATCTTTACCGACTTTGAAGAGCTGGCAGGCGATCGCGCCTATGCCGATGACAAAGCCATTGTCGGTGGTATTGCGCGCCTCGATGGCCGCCCGGTGATGATCATTGGTCATCAGAAAGGGCGTGAAACCAAAGAGAAAATCCGCCGCAACTTCGGTATGCCGGCACCGGAAGGCTATCGCAAAGCGCTGCGCCTGATGGAAATGGCCTCCCGCTTCAAGATGCCGCTGATCACCTTCATCGACACCCCAGGTGCTTATCCTGGCGTGGGTGCGGAAGAGCGTGGTCAATCTGAGGCGATCGCCCGCAACCTGCGTGAAATGTCTCGCCTGAATATCCCGGTGATCTGCACCGTGATCGGCGAAGGCGGATCCGGCGGGGCACTGGCGATCGGCGTGGGCGATAAAGTGAATATGCTGCAGTACAGCACCTATTCGGTGATCTCGCCGGAAGGTTGCGCCTCGATCCTGTGGAAAAGTGCCGATAAGGCACCGATTGCCGCAGAAGCAATGGGCATCACTGCACCGCGCTTGAAAGAGCTGAAGCTGATCGATTCTGTGATCCCAGAGCCTTTGGGCTCTGCTCACCGCGACGTACCGGCAATGGCGGCTTCGTTGAAAGCCCAACTGTTGGCGGACCTGGCGGATCTGGATGGCCTGAACAACGAAGAGTTGCTCAATCGTCGCTATCAACGGCTGATGAACTACGGCTATTGCTGAGTTTGTACGCCTGATGACTAACCGCCTCCGGGCGGTTTTTTTATGCGCGTAAGACAGCCTCGGCTTTTTATGTTGTTATAAGCTATTGGTAGTTAACTAAAGGATAGCTGCGATGAATATCATTGCGATCATGAGCCCGATGGGCGTTTACTACAAAGACGAGCCTATCCGCGAGCTGCACGTGGCGCTGGCCTCAATGGGCTTCCAGCTGGTGTTCCCTAAGAACAGCGGCGATCTGCTCAAGCTGATCGAGCACAATGCGCGTATCTGTGGGGTGATCTTCGACTGGGACGAATACAGCCTGGAGCTGTGCAGCGAAATCAACGAGCTGAATGAATATCTGCCGCTGTATGCGTTTATCAACACTCACTCCACCTTCGATGTCCACCTGCACGAAATGCGTATGGTGCTCTATTTCTTCGAGTATGGTCTGAACGCTGCCGACGATATCGCCCAGCGCATTCGCCAGTATACCGATGAGTATATGGACACCATCACCCCACCGCTGACCAAGGCGCTATTCACCTATGTGAAGGAGGGGAAATATACCTTCTGTACGCCGGGCCATATGGCGGGCACCGCGTTCCAGAAAAGCCCGGTGGGCTGCCTGTTCTACGATTTCTTTGGTGCCAACACCCTGAAGGCGGATATTTCCATCTCGGTGACGGAGCTCGGCTCGCTGCTGGATCACACCGGCCCGCATCTGGAGGCGGAAGAGTACATTGCCCGCACGTTCAACGCGGAGCAGAGCTACTTGGTGACCAACGGCACCTCTACCGCCAACAAGATTGTCGGCATGTATTCGGCACCTGCCGGTAGCACGGTATTGATTGACCGTAACTGCCATAAGTCGCTGTGTCACCTGCTGATGATGTGTGACATCGTGCCGATTTACCTGCGCCCGTTGCGAAATGCGTACGGTATTTTAGGCGGCATTCCCCAGCGCGAATTTACCCGCGACAGCATTGCCGAGCGGGTGGCAAGCACTGCCAACGCCAGTTGGCCGGTACATGCGGTGATCACCAACTCTACCTATGACGGCCTGTTGTATAACACCGATTATATCAAGCAAACGCTGGACGTAGCGTCGATCCACTTCGATTCGGCCTGGGTGCCTTACACCAATTTCCACCCGATTTATGACGGCAAAAGCGGCATGAGTGGCGATCGCATCGCGGGCAAGGTGATCTATGAAACTCAATCAACCCACAAGCTGCTGGCGGCGTTCTCTCAGGCTTCGATGATCCACATTAAAGGGGATTATGACGAGAACACCTTTAACGAAGCTTACATGATGCACACCACCACTTCGCCGCATTACGGCATTGTGGCTTCAATGGAAACTGCTGCGGCGATGCTGCGGGGTAATCCGGGGCGGCGCATGATTAACCGCTCCGTGGAGCGAGCCCTGCATTTTCGCCGTGAAGTGCAACGCCTGCGTGCCGAGAGTGATACCTGGTTCTTCGATATCTGGCAGCCGGAAGAGATTGACGAGGCACAGTGCTGGCCGCTGAACCCGGACGATAACTGGCATGGCTTTGGCCAGACCGACAGCGATCATATGTATCTGGATCCGATCAAGGTCACCATTTTGACGCCGGGGATGAACGAACTGGGTGAGCTGGAGGAGAGCGGGATCCCTGCCGCGCTGGTAGCGAAATACCTGGATGAGCGTGGGATCGTGGTGGAGAAAACCGGTCCGTACAACCTGCTGTTCCTGTTTAGCATTGGCATCGACAAGACCAAGGCGATGAGCCTGCTGCGCAGCCTGACGGATTTCAAACGAGCTTACGATCTTAACCTGCGGGTGAAAAACATGCTGCCGGATCTGTATGCTGAAGATCCGGATTTTTACCGCCATATGCGCATTCAGGATCTGGCTGCCGGGATCCACCAGCTGATCCGCCAGCACGATTTACCGGGCTTGATGCTGCGTGCGTTTGACGTCCTGCCGGAGATGAAGCTGACGCCTTATGAGATGTTCCAGCAGGTGCGCGGCAATGTAGAAACCTGCGAGATCGACCAGTTGGTCGGCAAGGTGGCGGCGAACATGATCCTGCCTTATCCGCCGGGTGTGCCGGTCGTGATGCCGGGGGAGATGATCACCGAAGAGAGCCGCGCGGTGCTCGATTTCCTGCTGATGCTGTGTTCGATCGGCGAACACTATCCAGGTTTTGAAACCGACATCCACGGCGCTAAACTGACCGAGGATGGGCGCTATCTGGTGAAGGTGCTGAAAACCGATTAGATAAGAATGTCCTCTCTCCTACAGGGAGTGGGGACCGATCGTGCCACATCCTGACTTTTGTATCCGGGTTGGAGGGGAAATAAAACGTGCTACAGATCGACTCCCATACCTGACTACGGCTCTGTACAGGGAGAGGGTTGGGGTGAGGGGTCACAAATTAACTTACGGAGTTCATCCATGTTGGCATTACGACAGGTTCACCATATAGCGGTGATTGGTTCTGATTACGCCGCCAGTAAGCACTTTTACTGCGATATCTTGGGGTTCACCTTGCTAGCGGAATATTACCGTGAAGAACGTGACTCTTGGAAAGCCGATCTGGCGCTGAACGGTCAATACGTCATTGAACTGTTTTCCTTCCCATCTTCCCCAGCCAGGCCGAGCCGCCCGGAAGCTTGTGGCCTGCGTCACCTGGCATTCAGCGTAGAGGATATCGAGGCGTCGATCGCGCATTTACAGGCCGCTGGGGTCGTTTGCGAGCCGGTTCGGGTCGATCCCTATACCCAATCCCGTTTTACCTTTTTCAGCGATCCTGACGGATTACCGCTCGAATTATATGAACTATGAATGCTTAATCTGCTGAGAACGGCCCAAGTTATGGGTCGTTATGCTATCATCGCGCCCTTGCCCTCAGTGTCCACAGAGTTATTTCCGCCATGCAAGAGCCTGTTTTCCGCGTCGGGGAGTGGCTGATCACCCCGGCCGACAACCGCATAAGCCGTGATGGGCGTCAACGGACGCTGGAACCGCGCCTGATCGATATGTTGCAGTACTTCGCTCAGCACCCGGACGTGGTGCTCAGCCGCGACGAGTTGATTGATAACATCTGGAAGCGCAATATCGTCACCAACCATGTGGTGACCCAGTGCATTTCCGAACTGCGCAAATATCTGAAAGACGGCGATCCAGACAGCCCTGAATACATCATCACCGTCCCCAAGCGCGGTTATAAACTGACGGCACCGGTCATGTGGTGTGAAGAGGGGGAAGACGCGCCGCCGTTGATACCCCAGGTGGCCGTGGTAATGCATGAGCCGGAAGATGGCAGCGAGGAAGAGGCTCCCGCCTATGTCCCGCCGCGTCCGGCTACCAAGCCAAAGACCCTGTTACCCACTGCGGCAGGTCGTTTTTATCAACGCTCACCCTTTTGGGTCTGGCTGACTTTCCTGGCGGCGCTGTCTGCCTGCGTCGCCTTTGTCGGCATTGCGACCCTGTCTCAGCGCATACCTGTGTCCACCATGCCGGTGTTGCTCAACCCGCGTGATATCGATATTCGTATCCAGGGTGGTAACAGTTGCAGCAACTGGACGCCACAGCTCTCTTATGTGGTTGGCGTGAGTGAACTGGTCACCGACGCGCTGAATACCTATTCCACGTTCCTGGTGCACGATCAGACCAACTACAACTTTGCCGGGCCGAGCAGCTCCGGCAAGTCGCTGTATATCGAGTTCGTCAATCAACGCCATTACCGTGCCCAGCAATGCTTCCTGTCGGTGCGGCTGGTGGATAATGCCGACAGCTCGATCATGCTGGATAAGCGCTACTTTATTACCACCGATAATCAGCTAAAAATTCAGCAGGATTTCCTTACCAGCCTGTCGGCGGCGTTGAAACAGCCTTGGCCGCAGCAACTGGCACAGCGTTTGGCGCTGCTGCTGCCGCAAAATGGCCCGGCGCTGCAGCGTTTCTATCAGGCACATCAATTGCTGGTACAGGGAGATGCGGACTCACTGATCCGCGCCAGCAGCCAATTGGAGGCGATAATCAAAGCCTCGCCGGATTTTGAGTATGCCGTTGCCGAAAAAGCGCTGGTGGATTTGCTGCGTAATTCCTACCAACCTCTTGATGAGGCCGAACTGGCACAGCTACGAACGGAAATTACCCGCCTGGAGGCGTTGCCGATATTGGCTGATTCCCCCATCTTGCAGCAGATAGTGACCGTCGATGCGCTTTCCCAAGGGAAAACGGATGAGGCTTACCGCGCCATTAATAAAGCTATCGATCTACAGATGTCATGGTTGAACTATGTATTACTAGGCAAAGTCTATGAAATGCAGGGCCATAACCATCAGGCTGCGGATTCTTATATTACTGCCTTCAACCTTCGCCCTGGTGAAAATACGCTGCATTGGATCCGTAATGGTGTATTCCAGACCTCAGTCACCGCAGTTGTTCCTTATTTAGACAACTACGACACGCAAAAATAACTCCATTGCCAACCGTTGGCACAAATACAGCGACACTATAAGCCAAGGCAGGTGGGAGCCATACGGTTACGACCGTTGAGCGCAGGGATGCGCGATTCGAGCCACCAGGGATGGGTTTACGGCGTATCGGCGTTCTGCATGACTCCCATCGGCTTCCCTCTTGACTACCGCCACTTCGTGCCAATATCCTGTTGTTTATAAACAATGTTTATCTTTTCTTTAGCTCATGCTGCCACCTTGATATTTTCACCATAAACCTCAAGTTGTCATTTGTAGGATCATGAGCGTAATTTCACCTTATCTTTAGGACTTTATTTTGGCCTATCGTTAGCATCCTGATTATCAAGTCTGTTCATTAATCTCGCTTCTTAATGCTCAGCACTTATCAGCATCGATAATCAGGAGAAACTGACCATGGCTTCATCCAAGAAAATAGGGCTTATTGCCTGCACCGGCGTCGTCGCCGGTAATATGATGGGGAGCGGGATTGCCTTATTACCGGCAAACCTGGCAAGTCTGGGGTCTATCGCCATCTGGGGATGGGTGATTTCTATCGTCGGCGCGATGTCATTGGCTTATGTTTACGCCCGCCTGGCGACTAAAAACCCACAGCAAGGCGGGCCAATTGCCTATGCGGGGGAAATCTCTCCGGCGTTTGGTTTCCAGACTGGCGTGCTTTACTACCATGCCAACTGGATCGGTAACCTGGCAATCGGTATTACCGCCGTTTCTTATCTCTCGACTTTCTTCCCCGCGTTGAATAATCCGGTACCGGCCGGGATTGCCTGTATCGCCATCGTCTGGATATTCACCTTTGTCAATCTGCTGGGGGGCACCTGGGTCAGCCGCTTGACCACGCTGGGTCTGGTACTGGTCTTGATCCCGATAGTGATCACCGCCGTGGCCGGTTGGCACTGGTTTGATGTTGCAACCTATCAAGCCAACTGGAATACCTCGGGTACCACCGACAGCCATGCAGTGGTGAAAAGTATCCTGCTCTGCCTGTGGGCGTTTATCGGCGTTGAATCCGCTGCTGTCAGCACCGGGATGGTGAAAAACCCCAAACGTACCGTGCCGCTGGCGACCATGCTGGGTACCGGCCTGGCAGGGATTATCTATATTGCCGCCACTCAGGTAATGAGCGGGATGTTCCCTGCAGCGCAAATGGCTGCCAGCGGTGCTCCTTTCGCCATCAGTGCCTCCGCCATTATGGGCAACTGGGCAGCTCCGATGGTATCCGCTTTCACCGCCTTTGCCTGCCTGACCTCGTTGGGTTCCTGGATGATGCTGGTAGGTCAGGCCGGGGTGCGTGCGGCCAACGACGGCAACTTCCCGAAAGTGTATGGCGAACTGGATAAAAACGGCATTCCGAAGAAGGGCCTGCTGTTGGCAAGCTGCAAAATGACCGCGCTGATGGTGTTGATCACCGTGATGAACTCCAGCGGCGGCAAAGCTTCCGACCTGTTCGGCGAACTGACCGGGATTGCGGTGCTGCTGACCATGCTGCCTTACTTCTACTCCTGCGTTGACCTGATCCGCTTTGAAGGTGTCAACGTGCGTAACCTGCTGAGCCTGGTGGCGTCGGTACTGGGCTGTGGGTTCTGCTTTATCGCCCTGATGGGCGCCAACTCCTTCGAGCTGTCCGGCACCTTTATCGTCAGCCTGATCATCCTGATGTTCTATGCCCGCAAAATGAATACCCGCCAGGTTGCCAAAGCAGCCGCAGCGGTCAACGACAGCGCCACGGCCAAAGCGCATTGAGATTGCGTGCTCTGACCCACTGAATTTACCCAGCCCCTTTCTTTCCGACCTGTCAGCCGCGACGGGAAGGGGCCCGCTTTGCCTGGAGAAATGATTATGAACGTTATTGCCATCATGAATCACATGGGTGTCTACTTCAAAGAAGAGCCGATCCGCGAACTGCATCAGGCGCTGGAAAGCCTGGACTTCCGCATCGTCTACCCTAATGACCGTGAAGATTTATTAAAGCTGATCGAAAACAATGCCCGCCTGTGCGGCGTGATTTTTGACTGGGACAAATACAACCTTGAGCTGTGCGAAGAGATCAGCCAGCTCAATGAATACATGCCGCTGTATGCCTTCGCCAACACTTATTCGACGCTCGATGTCAGCCTTAACGATCTGCGTATGCAGGTGCGTTTCTTCGAATATGCGCTGGGCGCGGCAAAAGATATCGCCGCCAAGATCAAACAGAACACCGACGAGTATATCGATGCCATCCTGCCGCCGCTGACCAAGGCGCTGTTCAAATACGTGCGTGAAGGCAAATATACTTTCTGTACTCCAGGCCATATGGGCGGCACTGCTTTCCAGAAAAGCCCGGTAGGCAGCCTGTTTTATGATTTCTTCGGCCCGAATACCATGAAGTCTGACATCTCCATTTCGGTTTCCGAACTGGGTTCGCTGTTGGATCACTCCGGCCCGCACAAAGAGGCTGAAGAGTACATTTCCCGCGTGTTCAATGCCGAACGCAGCTACATGGTGACCAACGGCACCTCCACCGCCAACAAGATTGTCGGCATGTATGCCGCTCCGGCCGGCAGCACCGTGCTGATCGACCGTAACTGCCACAAATCATTGACCCATCTGATGATGATGAGTGACATCACGCCGATTTACTTCCGGCCAACCCGTAATGCCTACGGTATTCTCGGTGGCATCCCGCAGAGCGAATTCAGCCGTGCCACTATCGCCAAACGGGTGAAAGAAACGCCGAACGCCAGTTGGCCAGCGCACGCGGTGATCACCAACTCCACCTACGATGGCTTGCTGTACAACACCGATTTCATCAAACAGACTCTGGATGTTAAATCGATCCACTTCGATTCTGCCTGGGTGCCTTACACCAACTTCCATCCGATCTATAAAGGCAAATGCGGCATGAGCGGCGGCCGGGTTGAAGGCAAGGTGATCTATGAAACCCAGTCGACCCACAAACTGCTGGCGGCGTTCTCGCAGGCTTCGATGATCCACGTTAAGGGTGACATCAACGAAGAGACCTTTAACGAAGCCTATATGATGCACACCACCACCTCGCCGCATTATGGCATCGTGGCGTCCACCGAAACCGCCGCTGCGATGATGAAGGGCAACGCCGGTAAACGCATGATTAACGGTTCCATCGAGCGTGCCATCAAGTTCCGTAAGGAGATCAAACGGCTGAAAGTGGAGTCCGAAGGCTGGTTCTTTGACGTCTGGCAGCCGGAGCATATCGATGAGCCAGAATGCTGGCCGCTGCGTTCCGACAGCGCCTGGCACGGCTTCAAAAACATCGATAACGAACACATGTATCTCGACCCGATCAAAGTGACCATCCTCACTCCAGGGATGAGCAAAGAAGGTGAGATGCAGCCGTTCGGTATCCCAGCCAGCCTGGTAGCCAAGTACCTGGATGAACGCGGCATCATCGTGGAGAAAACCGGCCCGTACAACCTGCTGTTCCTGTTCAGCATTGGTATCGATAAAACCAAAGCGTTGAGCCTGCTGCGTGCGATGACCGATTTCAAACGCTCGTTCGATTTGAACCTGCGAGTGAAAAACATGCTGCCATCGCTGTATCAGGAAGCGCCTGAGTTCTATGAAAACATGCGCATCCAGGATCTGGCGCAGAACATCCATCGCCTGGTCGAGCATCACAACCTGCCGGACCTGATGTACCGTGCGTTTGAAGTGCTGCCAACCATGGTGATGAACCCTTACCACGCCTTCCAGAAAGAACTGCACGGCGAAGTGGAAGAAGTCTATCTGGAGGATATGGTCGGCAAGGTCAATGCCAATATGATCTTGCCATATCCTCCAGGCGTGCCGTTGGTGATGCCGGGTGAAATGCTGACCGAAGAAAGCCGCCCAGTGCTCGAGTTCCTGCAAATGCTGTGTGAAATCGGCGCGCATTATCCGGGCTTTGAGACCGATATTCACGGGGCTTACCGCCAGCCGGATGGCCGCTACACGGTGAAAGTGTTGAAAGCGGAATAATGGCATCACAGGGGAAAGCACAGACGCTTTCCCCTTGGTTATCCTGATGGGAGTACACCATGAAAACACCCTCACAGCCGCGCGCTATCTACTATGTCGTTGCGATCCAAATCTGGGAGTATTTTAGTTTTTACGGCATGCGCGCGTTACTGATCCTCTACCTGACCCACCAGCTAGGCTACTCCGATAGCCACGCCATCACCCTTTTCAGCGCTTATGCCTCTTTGGTTTATGTCACCCCCATTCTGGGCGGCCTGCTGGCCGATCGCCTGTTGGGCAACCGCGTCTCGGTGATTGCCGGGGCGGCCTTGATGACCTTGGGCCATATCGTATTGGGGCTGGGGGCGGTGTCGGCCAACTCCCTTTATCTGGCGCTGGGCATCATCATCTGCGGCTATGGCCTGTTTAAATCCAATATCAGTTGTCTGCTGGGAGAGCTGTACCAGGCGCAGGATCCACGGCGGGAAGGCGGGTTTTCTCTGCTGTATGCCGCGGGGAACGTTGGCTCGATCCTGGCTCCGATCGCCTGTGGGTTGGCTGCTGAACGCTATGGCTGGCACGTCGGCTTTGCGCTGGCGGGGATAGGGATGTTTGCCGGGCTGATGATTTTCCTGTCGGGGAACAAGCACTTTCGGCATACGCGCGGGGTGAATATCCCGCTGATACAGTCCACTACGCTATGTTTGCCGCATTGGTTCTGGCTGGTGGCTGGGGTACTGTGTGCTCCGCTGTTTTTCGCGCTGTTGTTCATTCACAACTGGGCCGGGTATCTGCTTGGCGTGGTGTGCGCCGCTGCAGTGGTGATCGTCATGCGTATCCTCTGGCGGGTGAGTGGTGAGCAACGGCGAGCGTTATGGCAAATCATCATCTTGATGCTGCTGGGGACGCTGTTTTGGGCCTTTGCCCAACAGGGCGGCAGTTCGATCAGCCTGTTTATCGATCACTTTGTTGACCGGCAATGGTTCTCTTGGTCGGTGCCTACGGCGCTGTTCCAGTCGATAAACGCCTTTGCTGTGATGCTCGGCGGCGTGCTGCTGGCCTGGCTGATGCGTAGCAGCCAGGGAAACGCTCAGACCGTGCGCATCTGGTGCAAGTTTGCCTTTGGCCTGCTGCTGATTGCCGTGGGCTTTATGCTGATGGCATTAAATGCGCGCTGGGGGCAATTGCATGGTCAGGCATCGATGGGGATGATGGTAGCCGGGCTGGCGGTGATGGGATTTGCCGAACTGTTTATCGATCCGGTGGCGATGGCCCAAATCACCCGCTTGGATATTCCTGGTGTCACCGGCGTGCTGACCGGTATTTATATGCTGGCGACGGGCTCGGTGGCTAATTATCTCGCGGGCCTGATTGCCAACCAGACCACTGAAAGCCAACTGGGTAATGCGATGATTGAAGCTTACGGCAAGGTTTTTACCCAGATTGGCTGGGGAGCCGCAGGCTGTGCGGCCTTGGTGCTGGCGGCTCTGGTGCTGTGGTGGGGAATGACCCGGCGCAATGATAGCGCGGTTAATGCTTGATTGATGGCGGTGGGCTGGTTAACGTGCAGTTATGTAGATGTCACTAAGCTCAATTGATGAAGACCCACCACCTCCTGACACAGATTGCCGACCATCTAGGGGCTGAGCGCCAACTGCTGCTGGCGTTCAGCGGCGGTCTGGATTCCAGCGTACTGCTGCACCTGCTGGTGCTGTTACGCCAGCAGCAACCGGACATTGCCCTGCGCGCGGTGCATGTACACCATGGCCTGAGCCGTTTTGCCGATAATTGGGTGGCACACTGCCAGCAGCAATGTGAACTTTGGCAGGTTCCGCTGGTAGTGCAACGTGTACTGCTTGAGGGACGGCCTGGCGGTATTGAGGCAGCGGCCCGTTCGGCCCGCTATGCTGCTTTCGCAGAAACGTTGGCCGTAGACGAGACTTTGCTGACGGCGCAGCATCTTGACGATCAATGTGAAACCTTCTTGCTGGCCTTAAAACGGGGCAGCGGTCCTGCGGGACTGTCTGCCATGGCCGCACAAACCCGTTTGGGTAACAATCCCTTATTGCGCCCGCTGTTGGGAATATCGCGCCAGCAGTTAGAAGCCTACGCACACCAGCATCAACTGCAGTGGATCGAGGATGACAGCAATCAGGATCCCCGCTTCGATCGCAACTTCTTGCGTCTGAACGTTTTGCCGATAGTGAATCAACGTTGGCCGCATTTTGCTGCCGCCACCGCACGCAGCGCTGAATTATGTGCCGAGCAGGAGCAACTGCTTGATGAGCTGCTGGCCGAGCAATTAACCCAACTGCTGGATGGCGAAAACTCGCTCGCTATCGCCGAATTGGCTACCAGCTCTGCTGCCAGGCGCTATGCTTTGCTACGGCGCTGGATTGGGCTGTTTGGCGTCACCATGCCAGCACGAGATGGTTTGCATCGGCTTTGGCAGGAAGTGGCATTAAGCCGGGAAGATGCCGAACCACAGCTGCAACTCGGGAACTACCAGGTCCGCCGTTTTCGCCAGCGCCTGTACCTGCTACCGCTGATGGCTGATCTGAGCGGCACACGATTGCCCTGGACTAATGAGGCTCCACTGGCGTTACCAGACGGACTGGGCACTCTGTACGTGGGCGAAGGTGAATGCCTGGTACGCGCCCCTTTAGAGCATGAGTCGGTCAGCGTGCGCTTTACCGCCAAGGGCAGGGCGCGGATTGTTGGCCGTGCCGGTTCACGTCCGATCAAAAAACTGTGGCAAGAGTTGGCTATTCCACCGTGGCAGCGTGAACGTATCCCGTTGCTCTATTATGATGAGCAGTTAATCGCTGCCGTGGGCGTATTTATTACTGAGGAAGGGCAAGCGTCTGCGGGGCAACCGGCCTGGCGGCTTGGCTGGAAAAAAAATAATAACAATCTGCTGTGAGGAGTGGGCAATGAAATTGGTGAGCGTAATGGTAGTGATGGCCAGCGTGCTGAGTTTTTCCGCCATGGCGGCGGGCGATGCGGCGGCAGGGAAGAATAAATCGGCCAGTTGCATGGCCTGCCACGGCGCGGAAGGCAAGGTTTCGGTACCTATGTACCCAAACCTGGCCGGGCAGAATCAAATGTACCTGGAGCACTCTTTGCAGGCTTACAAGAAAGGGGAGCGCTCTGGCGGGCAGGCGGAAGTGATGAAGGCCTATGTCTCGGGTCTGTCGGATGAGGATATTGCCGACCTGGCGGCCTATTACGCCAGCCTGAAGCCTTAAATGACGAGGGCAGCCCGTGGGCTGCCCTGTGGAGATGGCGTTACCGCAAAGTCAGTCTGACAGGCTGACAACCACGGTACCGATTTCCGGATGACTGAAACTGAGGATGTGATCCAGACGCAAGCTGAGAGCACTTCCGGCCTGATCGACAATCAGGTACTCAACGCCCTTGGTAAATTTCAACTCGGTGGCAATGCCTTCGAACTTCTCTCCGTCGCGTAACTCTAGCTTCAGAATGTAGTTATGCTGACAGGCGAGTTCCAGGCTTTCATAGTCATCGCAATTGATGGATTGGTACTCATCATTCATCAACATAATGTCTCCAATAATAAGTAATTGTAAAATCAACGACTTATGTTTTAACCCACTAACGGCCTACGAAAACAGTGTAGTCGTTACTCCTAGTTTTTAACTCTACACTAAATCTTGTAGTAGCGACAGGTGGATAGCTAGTGATGCCAGTAGGTACTTGATTGGATGAAAAACACTCAAAAAAGACTCTTTAAAGTGAAATAGATAGCAGTAGTTATGAAATAGATGCTTTTGTACTTAATCATGAGATTATTAATATTACTTAGAATGGAATAATGAAATTTAGACTTTATATAGTGAAAATAGTTTTTCATTTATGCTGACGGGAAAATTGTCAATTTGGTATGGTATATATCGGGCCAACCACCAGCATACGATGCGTATTTTATTTCACACTCCCCGATTTCCAAACTACTTAAAAATAGATGAAACGATCACAAAAAATGTGCTATAAATATGAATATCCAAAGTGGTTCCTATCTTACACCTCAAACCTCGTAGAATGCCTGCTATGAGGTTTGAGTCTTATAAGTCACGTACCGCATCAAGTTTTAGAAAAAGCAGTGCAAAATCGTTTACAGAGCTTTTTGGAGGCTATACCCTCTTACTTCGTCTGATGGGGCATACAAGACTACAAAAAATTTTACTGGAATTAAAAATTAATGAATATAATGTAGAGATTTTCCAGTGTGTTTAATCAAGGCAGTTCTTAAAATTAATTTTCAATATCCATGCTAAATATATTTTAGCACTCGGCATGTTTATGTGCGATTTATGTAAAATAGATGAAACGAAGTAAAAAAATGTGCTATAATATAGATAGTTAAAGTATTTCACTCTAAAATAAAAGTCTGTTTGATTGAGTTATTAGCTCAAATAAAATAAAGCCTGATCCTATCGAAAATGTAGATGGCAGATGAGAAGTTCAAACAGTTCGAAGTGCAAAAGAGACCCGTAGAAAAAACGTAAGTGAAACCAATCAAAAACGGTTATAAAAGCTATATGCAGTCACACGAATCACGGCAATGCGGCACTATAAAGAGTACACTAAGCATTTAAAGTACTCCATGATAGACATATAAGGATCGCATCCTTACCAACTTGCTAAGGGAGTTTTTCTGAATGGAAAAATTGCGATGGATTTTATACAATATAGATCCGTCCAAATTTCAGAGAAACAAGTACTAAATTTGATTGTATAGATTTAGTACTATGTGGGGTAAGCCCCCGACCGTTGCATATGACTGCGATATGAGAGAAACAGAGCAACCCGCTTTCGCACTCCAAAAATTAGACAATATAGATCCGTCTAAAATTTGAGTAATTCGCAATACAATTAAATCCGACGACTATCAGCGTCAGAATAAAATCAAGTACCTTAATTGGTACTTTTTTTCCATCATTCCCCCTGCGGGGGGGATGATATCTCCTCAACAAATCTCGTCAGTATGAATCGTGTTAAACGTTTTAATTGTTTCGAGTTAAGTAACTAAAAGTAGGAGCTTCCTCGCAAGCGAACTACTTTTAGCTACTTAATGAGAGTGCTCACGTAGTGAGTACTTGACAGCTAAAAATATTATTAATTAATTTCTTATATAAAACCTAGCTAAGATAACAGACCTTTAGTCAGTGAAATAATTATAATCCAGATCTGTTATTTTCTAACTGAAAAGTACAAGGGATTACTTATGTAAGTAAAAAATGAAGTTCTTTTTATATTAAGTAGAATTAATTCGTAGTAGTTAAAATTCGAGGTATATCAATGCTTGTATAACCGCGTAAGCTGAATGGCTTTATATCCTTGTCTTTTTCAATACTGGCAAATCATGGAATGTTAGCATGCTCGTAGTTAGTTTATGCAGGGAAGAGCTACTGTATGGTATTGATTTGTAAAGCTGCAACTGAGATATACCAGTACCGGTCAATACCTACAATCTTAGATCGATTAACAGCACTAAAATAATTGATTATGTATTGCTTTTTAGATACTATCATTATGATTTAGGGTTTAATATATTCAAGAGTAATGAGTGGCTGCAGTTATCATTCACGGGAGTGATAACTTCATGTAGATACTTGACTGATTAAATTAAAAGGAATTTGATATGGCGAATGATATTTTTCTAACCTTGAAAGGTGCAAAGCAAGGGTTAATTACTGCGGGATGCTCCACTAAAGATTCAATCGGCAACTTATACCAGTCTGGGCATACAGATCAAAGTTATCTTTATCAACTAAGCCATTCAATCAGTAGAGAACAGCACGTTAATCATCACCCATTCGTTATAGTTAAACCAATAGATAAGTCTTCGCCTTTAATTGGAATTGCAATATCTAACAATGAACGCTTGGATGCACTTATCGATATATATAGAACCAACCAGAATGGCGGTCGTGAATTATTCTACTCCATCAAACTGACTAACGTTACGATTATGGACGTCAACATTTTTTACCCTAATTCATCAACCCATAATGAATCACAACCGCAAGAGAGTATATCATTGAAGTACGAGAGTATTTCTTGGCAGCATCACATTGCTGGAACCAGTGGCTATAGTATTTGGGACGATAGGGTTTACTAATGGAAAAAATAAAAAGTGTAACCAGACTCCTTTTGGAGTCTGGTTTTACAAGAAAAGAAATAAAAGAACTACAGAAAAAATCCAAATTTTTTGGAATAGACTTGGCATTCGGTGTTAAAGATGTTGGTAAGAGAATGCTAAAGACTACTATAGTAATTTTTAGTTTATTTTTAGCATTCACATCTGTAATTTATATAAAACAGACATTAAAAACTGTAATTGTATTTTCTGCATTCCTTGCTATTTTATTACTGTTATCCTGCTTTCTAACTAACATTCCTCGATATGCAAAATCGATAATTTTTTATTTTAAAAGCAATAAATGACGTCCTATAAATTATCCCATATTCCACTGACGGTAACCATATCACCAGCGATTTCTAATCCCAATGAGAGTTTACCCATTGTTTTTATAGTCATTAATAGATCATCATCAATTACATCATAAAGTTTTAATGTATCTGGGCCATTTTCATAGTTCATTAGGCTCCTGTAATCAGATACTACTTTTTTGGTAAAGAATAAGCCATGAACTGATAATGCCAAATCAACACCACCATAAACAATATCTGCTATCTTATTATCACATCCGGATTTCTTAGCAACAATTCTATATAGATCCCTTACAGGGCCAATGTCATCCTCCCCATTTATTAGAAAATAACCATTCTCATATATATTGTTAAACCCATGAGATACTAATAAGAAACCAGCTATATTACTGCCTCTTGAGCTAAGAATAGATGCAGCACCAGCCACTACTTGTGAAACACCAGCAATAAGTCCAATCCCTTTTACTACATAGATCAATATGCCGTTATCATTGGTTATTTCAATGTAGATTGCTTTTTTAACACGGTTTAACTGTAATGATTCGTATTGTTGCTGTAACGAGTTTTTTTCGGCTCTTAAACATACATATGCGTTCCGTTGTCCTTCTTGAGTCGTTGCTGCACGGCAAGTTGAAATATGGCGATTTATCAGGTCATCAATTTTTTTTTGAAAAGAAAATCTTGATTGTGCATTTTTGACGTAGAAAGCAGATGCTCGGTTAGCCAAGCGACCTAACTCATAAGATTCAGCAAGAGCCATCTCAAGGTAGTAGTTTTTTACTTGTTCACGAAAACCAAAATAATTATCCATATAAAATAAATCCCTTTGAAATAAAAAGCGTGATCATTATATCGTGCTTACTTTAATTCATCTGTTGATGATATCAATCTACAAGAAAGTGATCAAATGCTACTACCTTGACAGTAGATAAATGGATCTTTTGGGTACCCGCAAACGCACATTCAACTGTGCATTACCCACATGGTGCGTGAGAGTCTGAAGTACGTGTCGTGGAAAGACTACAAAGCGGTCACCAGCTGGTTGAAAACGGTGTACCAGACCCCGGCCCTGATGGTGTTAGATAAGTTCTCAGGTGTCTGGGATGAGAAATACTCACAAATCAGCAAAAGCTGGCATACCCATAGGGAAAATCTCAACCGAGGCAGAATCGAAAAAATGGAGTATGCCGATTCAGAACTGGCGGTTGGCGATGTGCCGCTTTATTATCGAGTTCGGTGACCGTCTAAACGATCACCTTTAATACGCTGGTAGTTACACAGAATTATGGACAGGCTCATTTCTACAATTCATAGGAAGCTATTTTCAATAAATTTAGCGTGATGGTTATCTTATTGATATAGATAGGGATATTTTATTTTCACATAGGCCACTACAACCATCAAGTTTGTCTAATGATTTTTGTTGTAATGTCCCCACTAATTGATTAAAATAATTATGATAAATTAATTGTAACGATAAACATGAAGATAAGTTTTAAGAAGGCAGTGTACAGCTTATAAATTATAATTATTTGAAATGAAATAATAAAATTTTTATTAATTATTAATTGAGGTGCATAACGTGAACATAATAACTTCCGTGCTAATTAGAGGTCTCTGGGGTAACCATGAGGTAAATCTAATATGCAATGATAAAACAAACTTTATAATTGGGGTGAATGGTACAGGTAAGACAACATTAATAAATTTGTTAGCTGCAACGCTCACTCTTGACTTGGAGAAATTATTACGAATCGAGTTTGATAGTATTGAAGTGAAATTGAAAGAGGTTGGAGGAAGTCGTCGTCCCAGCATAAAAGTCACCAAAGATGTATCTTTAAGTGATGAGGCTATAGTTTATGAAGTAAAAAAGACAGCAAGGGATGAAGCATTAAAATTCCCTCTTGATGTTAGATTTGACAGATATTATGCAGATCTAAAAGATGGCAGTAGAGTTTATAGAAGGAAAGTATATCAGAATGATATCCATAATCATGCTCATGGTATAAATGAACTTAGTTTAATGCTTAAGGAATTAATAAAAATATCATGGCTCTCAGTCAATCGAGCAGATAATATATTTAATCGAGATGGCGAAAAAAGGGTCTTATCTACTATTGATCATAAAATAACGGATTTAAATAATGAGTTGGTTAGGTATTTTTCTGTTTTATCTCAACAGTTTTCAGAGCATGCTCTTGAGTTTCAGCAGAAAAGTTTTTTAGCAGTAATTAATAATGAGGGAGCAAAGCCTATTTTCAATTTCTCACAGTCTATCGATATTGAGAAAGAAAGACGTACACTGATTGAAGTTTTTGACGTGCTCGGTGTTGAAAACAAATACTATGCGAAAAAATTGAATGAACACTTCTCCAAACTTGAAAAAATAAAAACAAAAGATAACAAAACAGGAGTAAGTGTTGATGATTTCTCTGTCATATATAACTCATGGCGAGCACATACGTTAGTTGCTGACTATGAAATTTTGCAAACAAAGAAAACAGATATATTTAAACCACGAGATAACTTCATTACTTTACTAAACTCTATGTTTGGTGGTAGAAAGAAATTTTCAGTATCAGATAAAAATGAGTTAGTTGTTGTTACTAAGGATAAAAGAGCGATAGGCCTTGAAGAACTGTCCTCTGGTGAAAAGCAGTTGCTAATAATATTGGGAGAGGCTTTATTACAGAACTCCCAGTCTGTTATCTATATAGCAGACGAACCAGAGCTTTCGCTTCATGTTATCTGGCAAGAACAGCTTACCGGGGCTATTTCAAGGCTTAACCCAAATGCACAGATAATTTTTGCAACCCACTCCCCAGATATTGTTGGTAAAAACCAAGATAATATCATTGATATGGAGTTGTTATTATTATGACTTTCACGAGAACTAAAAGTGGGTTACAAAACTATATAAAGTTTTATAATGCAGACGCAATTATTTATATTGAAGGACGAGTTGCGAATATCCGTAGTGACGAGGTCATAGAAGATTATAAATCCTATGACACTGTCTCTTATACACATCT
>NZ_LXKR01000018.1:142145-142221 GCF_001692375.1 Serratia sp. 14-2641
GAAAAAAACAAAAAAACAAACAAAAAACATCACAAACCATCCTCTCTATATCCACACATCTCACTCCTCAAGCACC
>NZ_LXKR01000019.1:0-643 GCF_001692375.1 Serratia sp. 14-2641
CAGTACATCGTGGTGCAGAAGTTGCTGAGAACCACCGATGGCAAACGACAGGCTGTGCGTGAGTACATTATCTTTGACGATCCCTTGCGGGAACAGTTGACGCAAATGCCTTACATCAAATGGGGCCAGCACATTGACGGCATTATTCGAACTGAGCAACGGCGCATTGCCGATCATGCCTGGCGGCTGTACTTGCAAGGCAGCATCGCTCGCAGCGAGCTGGCCGTCGCCCTGACCGGTCACCAGTTGCGTGAACTGGAGCGAGGTCATACCCATGAATGACGAGCTGGAGCCTTTGCTACCAGGCTATTGGCGCAATGCTTCTCGGCGGCTCAATGTCTACGGTGTTCCTGCCCCCTTGTTTCTGCTGTATCTGTTCTGGTTCCGCTTCCCTACCTGGGACACGATTTATGTGATCAGCGGCATCATCCTTTTTTTCCGAATTCTATCGGCCTTTGGTTGGACGTTGACGGTGCTGAATGCCCGGCTGGTCTATCTGTTGCGGGGAAAGCGGCTGTCGGGCCGCCCGTGGTGGTATCGCCGCTTTACTGAAGGCGAGTGACGATTATCCACATAGGCCTTTTAGGGTGCCGGGGTATAGATCGGCATCGAGGAGATCAACATGGGAAAAGTAATTGAGCAC
>NZ_LXKR01000020.1:0-630 GCF_001692375.1 Serratia sp. 14-2641
CGTTTAACAACGTATTCCGTACCCGGAATGCGATCCCCTGACTGCACCGTAACCTGGTTGCCGTTGCTGAGTGCCAGCACGGCCGTGAAACCTTTCCCCGTGCCAGTGATCTCGACAATCTGTGGCGGAACGGCATCTTGCACCGCTCCCTTGACCTCAGTTTTGTTGTCCTGAGAAGGGGGCGCCGGGTTGAAGGGTTGATCCAGTGCACGGTCATAACCGTTCTTTTGCAGTTCATTCAAGGCCTTTGCCCTGGCAAGCTGGGCCTCATACAGCACCGTCTCAGCCTGTATCGCTTCCAGTTGGCCAAGATTTAATGCACGTCCCGCTTCCGCGCGCGTGAAGGTGGTTGGGAGAGGAATATCTGCTGACGTTGGTGGTTTCACTGACTGTTCAACCGAAGACGAAGGTGTAGCAGATGGAGCCGCCGGTATGTCAGCGACAGGCGCGGCGAAGACACCCGGTGCGGTTAGCACCAGGCACAACGCCCAGGGAGTGATCCCGGATTTAACGGTTGGCATACAGAAGTCCCTCAATGGTGTATTCCAGGCGATTGTTCTTGAGTGTCGTCGTGATACTGGACGCCCTTATCCCGCTGCTGTTGAAGCGCGTCGGCGCAAACAACCGATC
>NZ_LXKR01000021.1:0-133558 GCF_001692375.1 Serratia sp. 14-2641
GATCGACCTGAGAAATAGGTCGATCATCATGGGTAAAGGATGTTAAAAAGTGTTCACCATGTCCTTGAACACCTGTCTACCATGTCCCCGGTCTGTACACTCCCACAGGGAGAGGGAGCTGGTACGGCGCTGTGTTCAGATGCAGAAGCTAATCTGTAAAACGTGCGATATTGGCTGTAGTTAATCAGTGGTACTTTCGTTTCCTTTGCCCTTTGGGAAAGCTGTAATCGGGATGATGTGAAGGACGCATACGGTACTAATCAGTTGCACGTTCTGTTCCCTCTCCCTGTGGGAGAGGGTTAGGGTGAGGGGCCATCCCTTCGCCGAGCTAAAATCTTACCCCCCGCACAATACAAAAAAATAGTTACAGATTTTTCTTAAAGTTCTCTTCTGCCACGCCGATAACCCAGACAGTTAACGTACACAGCGCTTGTCTGTGCGGGCTTCCAAGAAGGGTAAAAATGTTTAATCGTATGAAGGTGGTCACCAGCTTATTGCTGGTGCTGGTGTTATTCGGTGCCTTGCAGCTGGTTTCCGGTGGGCTGTTTTTCACTTCGCTGAAAGATAACAAAGAAAATTTTACCGTACTGCAAACTATCCGACAGCAGCAGTCAGAACTGAATGAAAGCTGGGTAAACTTGCTGCAAACCCGCAATACCCTCAATCGTGCCGGGATCCGTTACATGATGGACCTCAATAAAGCGGGCACCGGTGCTACCGTTGATGAACTGCTGGTCTCGGCGAAAAACACCTTGAGCATGGCGGAACAGCACTACGCTGCCTATGAGAAGATCCCTCTGGATGCTCGCCAGGATGCCGCAGCGGCAGATGAACTCAAGCAGCGTTATACCACTTTGCACACTGCACTGTCGGAACTGATCCCGCTGTTGGGTGACGGCAAGCTGGACGCCTTCTTTGAACAGCCCACTCAGCGTTATCAGACTGAATTTGAACAGCTCTATAACCGCTACCTGACTCAGAACGACAAGCTATACCAGATTGCGGTCGAAGATGGCGACAGCTCTTTCGAATTTGCCGTTTGGACGCTGGGCGTGGTGCTGGTACTGGTGGTGGCGGTGATCGCCATGGTTTGGTTCGGCATCCACCATATCCTGGTGCGTCCACTCAACCGAATGATTGAGCACATTAAACTGATCGCCGCAGGCGATCTGACTCACCAGATCGACGTCAACAGCCGCAACGAAATGGGCGTGCTGGCAGCCAGCCTCCGACATATGCAAGGCGAACTGATCGACACCGTCAGCGGCGTGCGTCTGGGGGCCGATGCCATCTACAGCGGTGCTTCCGAGATTGCCGCAGGTAACAACGATCTCTCTTCCCGTACCGAACAGCAGGCCGCCTCGTTGGAAGAAACCGCCGCCAGCATGGAACAGTTGACCGCGACGGTGAAACAGAACGCCGAAAATGCCCGTCAGGCCAGCCAACTGGCGTTGAGCGCCTCAGAAACCGCGCAGAAAGGCGGCAAAGTGGTCGCCAACGTGGTGCAAACCATGCACGACATCGCTGGCAGCTCGCAGAAGATTGCCGATATTACCAGCGTGATCGACGGTATCGCCTTCCAGACCAACATCCTGGCGTTGAATGCGGCAGTAGAAGCGGCTCGTGCCGGTGAACAGGGCCGTGGCTTTGCCGTGGTGGCCGGTGAGGTACGTAACCTGGCAAGTCGCAGCGCGCAGGCAGCCAAAGAGATCAAAGGCCTGATTGAAGACTCGGTTAGCCGCGTCGATATGGGCTCGGTGCTGGTGGAAAGCGCCGGTGAAACCATGGGCGATATCGTTAATGCCGTCACCCGCGTCACCGACATCATGGGTGAAATCGCTTCGGCCTCCGACGAGCAAAGCCGTGGTATCGATCAGGTTGGCCAGGCGGTTGCCGAAATGGATCGCGTCACCCAACAGAACGCCTCTTTGGTCGAAGAATCGGCCTCTGCGGCGGCAGCTCTGGAAGAGCAGGCCAGCCGCCTGACCCAGTCCGTTGCGGTATTCCGACTGAAAGCGGAAGGCCAAAACGAGTTCAAGTCATCCGCCAACAGTAAAGTCGTTACCCCGGTAATCAATCATAAAAAAATGAACGCCAGCGATCCGCAGGAGAACTGGGAAACGTTCTAACCGGCATTGGGCTGCGTTCTCCCTACGAGAGCGTGGCCCTTTTTTCCGTCCTAAGTCGTGTTAACCCGCGGCTACCTGGAGGTTTATCGTGTTTAACCGAGTCCGTATCTCTACCAGTCTGTTTTTATTACTGCTGACCTTTTGCCTGATGCAACTGATTAGCACCGGCTTGTCGTATACCGCTTCCCGCTCCGATAACCACAATCTTAATCTGATTAGTCTGGGTAGCCAGCAGCGTGACGCCCTCAGCCTGAGCTGGGTTTCCCTGCTACAGGCACGTAACACCTTGAACCGGGCCGGCACCCGTGCAGCGCTGAAAGTGCCGCAAGAACAGGTCGATGCCCTGATGGGCAACGCCCGCAGTTCGTTGCAGAAGGCCGATCTCTATTTTAATCAGTTCCTGGCCGTCTCGCGTAACAGCGACCAGGAGCAGCAACTGACAGAAACCACCCAAGCCAGCTATGAGCGGCTACGCGGTGCGCTGCGCGAACTGATCGTCTTCCTGGAGGGCGGCAATCTGCAGGGCTTTATGGATCAACCCACGCAGAAAATGCAGGACCTGTTCGAAGCCGACTTTGTCCAGTACCTGCAACTGGTCAACGAAAATATCGCCCAGGCCAATGCGGCCAACCAGCGCTCCTTCACGCTGGCCGGTTGGCTAGTGTGCGGCGCGGTGCTGATGCTGATCCTGGTGACCGCCAGCGCCATGTGGTGGTTGCGCAATATGTTGGTTCAACCGCTGAATATTATGCGCAGCCACTTTGACCGTATCGCCGACGGCGATCTGGCCGCGCCGATCCAGGTGTATGGCCGCAACGAGATCAGCCAGCTGTTTGCCAGCCTGCACCGCATGCAGAACTCGTTGATTGGCACAGTGGGTGCGGTGCGCGAAGGTGCCGAGTCGATCCTGATCGGGCTACAGGAGATTTCGGAAGGTAATAACGATCTCTCTTCCCGCACCGAACAGCAGGCCGCGTCGCTGGAAGAATCTGCCGCCAGTATGGAGCAGTTAACTGCCACGGTGAAACAGAACGCCGACAATGCCCGCCAAGCCTCAAAGCTGGCGCGCGATGCCTCAGCCACCGCTGCCAAAGGCGGGGAAATGGCCGACGATGTGGTGACCACCATGCACGATATTGCCAGCAGCTCGCAGAAAATTGGCGCCATTACCAGCGTGATCGACGGCATTGCCTTCCAGACCAACATCCTGGCATTGAACGCGGCGGTTGAAGCGGCGCGGGCGGGTGAACAAGGGCGAGGCTTTGCCGTGGTGGCCGCAGAGGTACGCAATCTGGCACAGCGTAGCGCCCAGGCAGCCAAAGAAATCAAAGTGCTGATCGATGAGTCGGTCGGCCGTGTTAAGCAAGGGTCGGTGTTGGTCGAAAACTCTGGTGCCACGATGAAGGATATCGTGCGTTCGGTGACTCGCGTTACCGACATCATGGGCGAGATCTCCTCGGCTTCCGATGAGCAAAGCCGCGGTATCGAGCAGGTCACTCAGGCCGTGACCCAGATGGATCAGGTGACGCAACAGAACGCCGCGCTGGTGGAACAAGCGGCCTCTGCGGCGGCGGCATTGGAAGAGCAGGCTATTACGCTGGCCGATGCGGTAGCGGTATTCCGCCTGGCGGACGACAACATCACCTTATCAGAAAGTCTTAACAACGGAGTTTTATCAGTGGCAAAGGAAGCAACTAGTGTCGAATTGTATGGCAAGTAACAACCCATTGGGTGAAGGGCTATGAGTGGTTCCTCTTCACCCGCCAATAAAGAGCCTGCGTCTTTACTGACACAGATGGTGCAACGGCTGCCCCTGTCGGATGTGCATTTCCGACGGATCAGCCAGTTGATCTATCAGCGTGCCGGTATTGTGTTGGCTGAGCACAAACGCGAGATGGTTTACAACCGTCTGGTTCGCCGTCTGCGGCTGCTGGGAATACCCGATTTTGGTAGTTATCTGGTGCTGCTGGAAAGTGACACCAACAGCGCCGAATGGCAGGCATTCGTCAACGCCCTGACCACCAACCTGACGGCGTTCTTCCGTGAGGCGCATCATTTCCCGATCCTGGCGGAACATGCGCGTTCGCGGCCCAATGGTTACTGCGTGTGGAGTACCGCTGCCTCGACCGGTGAAGAGCCTTACTCGATCGCCATTACCTTGAATGAGGCGCTAGGACAGCGGGCTACGGGGACGCAGGTGTGGGCCAGCGATATTGATACTCAGGTATTGGAAAAGGCCGAAGCGGGGGTGTATCGCCAGGAAGATCTGCGCACCCTGACACCGGCGCAGATGCAGCGTTATTTCCTGCGAGGGACCGGGCCTCACCATGGTCTGGTACGGGTTCGGCCAGAACTGGCGGCACAGGTGCATTTCCAGCCGCTCAATCTGCTGGCCCCTGAATGGGCGTTGCCGGGTCAATTTGATGCGATATTTTGCCGTAACGTCATGATCTATTTTGACAAGGAAACACAAGAGCGCATTTTGCGGCGCTTTGTGCCGCTGCTTAAACCGGGGGGCCTGATGTTTGCCGGCCATTCCGAAAACTTCAGCCAGATCAGCCGGGATTTCTACTTGCGTGGGCAGACCGTGTATGGCCTGACCAAGGAGAGGTAATGAATAAAATCAGCGTATTAAGCGTAGACGACTCTGCCCTGATGCGGCAGCTGATGACCGAGATTGTCAATAGCCATCCCGATATGGAGATGGTGGCGACAGCCCCCGATCCGCTGGTGGCGCGCGATCTGATCAAGAAATTCAACCCGCAGGTGCTGACGCTGGACGTCGAAATGCCGCGTATGGACGGGCTGGATTTTCTGGAAAAACTGATGCGCCTGCGGCCGATGCCGGTGGTGATGGTATCGTCGCTGACCGGAAAGGGATCGGAGATCACCCTGCGGGCGTTGGAACTGGGCGCGGTGGATTTTGTCACCAAGCCGCAGCTGGGGATCCGCGAAGGCATGCTGGCCTATAGCGAGCTGATTGCCGAAAAGATCCGCACGGCGGCCAAGGCGCGTCTGCCACAGCGTTCAACGGCACCGGCTCCGGAGATCCTCAGCCATACGCCGTTGTTGAGCAGTGAGAAGCTGATCGCTATCGGGGCGTCTACCGGCGGTACCGAGGCAATCCGCCACGTCTTGCAGCCGTTACCGGCTACCAGCCCGGCGTTATTGATCACTCAGCATATGCCGCCAGGGTTTACCCGTTCATTTGCCGAGCGGCTCAACAAGCTGTGCCAGATCACGGTGAAAGAAGCCGAAGACGGCGAACGCGTCTTGCCGGGCCATGCCTATATCGCGCCGGGAGATCGTCATCTGGAGCTGACGCGCAGCGGCGCCAACTATCAGGTTCGGCTGCATGATGGCCCGCCGGTGAACCGGCATCGTCCTTCGGTCGATGTGCTGTTCCGTTCGGTGGCCCAGTTTGCCGGGCGCAATGCGGTGGGGGTGATCCTCACCGGTATGGGAAATGACGGTGCGGCAGGCATGCTGGAAATGCACCGTGCCGGGGCGTACACCCTGGCGCAGAACGAAGCCAGCTGTGTGGTGTTTGGTATGCCACGTGAGGCGATTGCCACCGGCGGAGTCAATGAAGTAGTGGAATTGGAGCGCATGAGCCAACGCATGTTGGCGCAGATCGCGGGTGGTCAGGCGCTGCGTATTTGATGTTATGCCCCGAACCTCGGGGCAAAAACGATTAACCTTAGGAGCAATAATGGCAGATAAGAACCTTAAATTTCTGGTGGTGGATGACTTTTCTACCATGCGCCGCATCGTCAGAAATTTGCTGAAAGAACTGGGTTTTAACAACGTCGAAGAGGCGGAAGACGGGGCGGATGCGTTGAACAAACTGCGCGCTGGCAGCTTCGATTTCGTGGTATCGGACTGGAATATGCCGAACATGGATGGTCTCGAGCTGTTGCAAACCATCCGTGCCGACGGTGCACTGGCATCTATGCCGGTGCTGATGGTGACGGCGGAAGCCAAGAAAGAGAACATCATTGCTGCCGCTCAGGCGGGTGCCAGTGGTTACGTGGTCAAACCCTTCACGGCGGCGACGCTGGAAGAGAAGCTCAACAAGATCTTTGAAAAACTGGGCATGTAAAAAAGGAGAGGGCGATGAGAGATATTCCAATGCCTGCCAGCGATGCAGCGACAGCGGGTGAGATCATCTCCCGCATCGGTCAACTGACCCGCATGCTGCGTGACAGCATGCGTGAGCTGGGGCTAGATCAGGCTATCGCTCAGGCTGCCGAAGCGATCCCGGACGCACGCGACCGTCTTGATTATGTGGTCACCATGACGGCGCAGGCGGCGGAACGAGCGCTCAACTGCGTGGAAGCGGCACAACCCCGACAGGCGGAGTTGGAGTCGCAGGCCAATACGCTTAAAGGGCGCTGGGACGAGTGGTTTGCCAACCCGATCGAGCTGGCAGATGCCCGTTCACTGGTGACGGATACCCGTCAGTATCTGGATCGGGTGCCGGAGCACACCGCATTCACCAACGCCCAGTTGCTGGAGATCATGATGGCGCAGGATTTCCAGGATCTCACCGGCCAGGTGATCAAGCGCATGATGGACGTGGTGCAGGAGATTGAAAAGCAGCTGCTGATGGTACTGATGGAAAACATCCCGGATCAGCCAGCCAAAGAGAAAAGGCCGAACGGCAGCTTGCTCAATGGCCCGCAGCTGGATCAGAACGGGGCTGGCGTAATTGCCAATCAGGCCCAGGTGGACGATCTGCTCGACAGCCTGGGTTTTTGATCATTTATTAGGGCGCACCCTGCGCCCTAAATCTTTTTGCTAGCCCATCCCCGAAATAACCGGCCTTTTGCGCCGTTGTTCCCGCAATGAAATCCGTATTTTTTTGGCATGCTGGCGGCAATTCTATTCTTCGCACGCATGGGAACCCTCGCCTTGGCCGAAGACAGTGATATGGAAAAAACTGAGGCCCCCACACCCCACCGGCTGGAAAAGGCGCGTGAAGAGGGCCAGATTGCGCGTTCGCGTGAACTGACTTCGATCCTGATGCTGATCGCGGGGTTGTCGATCTTGTGGGTAGCGGGCGGCCATATCGCGCAACAGTTGGCGAGGATGTTATCGGAAGGGCTGCATTTTGATCACAACATGGTCAGCAACGATAAGCAGATGCTGCGCCAGTTTGCCATGCTGCTGCGTCAGGCGGTGTGGGCGCTGATGCCGATCCTCGCTGGATTGGTGCTGGTGGCGCTGTCGGCCCCGATGCTGCTGGGTGGCGTGGGCTTCAGCCTTAAGTTTGATGCCAAGCGCATGAACCCGATCTCCGGATTAAAACGGATGTTCTCCACCCAGGTGCTGGCAGAGTTGTTGAAGGCCATTCTCAAAGCGACGCTGGTGGGGTGGGTAGCCGGGCTTTATCTGTGGCACAACTGGGCGGCGATGCTGCATCTGGTCACCCAGCAACCGCAGGACGCACTGCGCAATGCGCTACAGATTGTGATCTTCTGCGGCATGCTGATCGTCCTTGGGCTGGTGCCGATGGTGGCCTTCGACGTGTTTTATCAGCTATGGAGCCACTTCAAGAAATTGAAGATGACCAAGCAGGAAATCCGCGACGAACATAAGCAGCAAGAGGGCGATCCTCATGTCAAAGGGCGTATTCGCCAGCAACAGCGGGCCATCTCTCGCCGCCGCATGATGTCCGACGTGCCGAAGGCCGACGTGATTGTCACCAACCCGACACATTACGCCGTGGCATTGCAATACAACGACAAGAACATGAGCGCGCCAAAAGTCCTTGCCAAAGGGGCAGGGGAGATCGCCTTGCGTATCCGTGAATTGGCGAACGAACACCGTATCCCGACTCTGGAAGCTCCGCCGCTGGCGCGGGCGCTATACCGTCACAGTGAGATTGGGCAACACATTCCCACGACCTTGTATGCCGCCGTGGCCGAGGTCCTGGCCTGGGTCTACCAGCTGCGCCGTTGGCAGCGTGAAGGTGGCCTGATCCCGAAAAAACCTCAACGTTTACCGGTGCCTGAAGCACTGGATTTTGCTGGAGAGAATAACTCAGATGGCTAATTTGGCCTCCCTGCTTCGTTTGCCGGGTAATTTTAAAGATACGCAGTGGCAGGTGCTGGCTGGCCCGATACTGATCCTGATGATCCTGTCGATGATGGTGCTGCCGTTACCGGCATTTATCCTCGATCTGCTGTTTACCTTCAATATTGCCTTGTCGATCATGGTGCTGTTGGTGGCGATGTTTACCCAGCGGACGCTGGAGTTCGCCGCCTTCCCGACCATCCTGCTGTTCTCAACCCTGTTACGCCTATCGCTGAACGTCGCTTCCACGAGGATCATCCTGATGGAAGGGCATACCGGCGCGGCGGCCGCGGGGCGGGTGGTTGAAGCGTTCGGTCACTTCCTGGTGGGTGGCAACTTCGCCATTGGTATCGTGGTGTTCATCATTCTGGTGCTGATCAACTTTATGGTGATCACCAAAGGGGCCGGGCGTATTGCCGAAGTGGGCGCCCGTTTTGTCCTTGACGGGATGCCGGGCAAACAGATGGCGATCGATGCCGATCTGAACGCCGGGTTGATCGGCGAAGACGAGGCTAAAAAGCGCCGATCCGAAGTGACGCAGGAAGCGGATTTCTACGGTTCGATGGACGGTGCCAGCAAGTTTGTGCGCGGTGACGCGGTAGCAGGCTTGATGATCATGGTGATTAACGTGGTGGGTGGCCTGTTGGTCGGCGTGATCCAGCACGGTATGGAGTTGGGTACCGCGGCTGAAACCTATACCTTACTGACCATCGGTGATGGCCTGGTCGCCCAGATCCCTGCGTTGGTGATCTCGACGGCGGCCGGTGTGATCGTCACCCGCGTAGCGACCGATGAGGACGTTGGCGAGCAGATGGTCAACCAGCTGTTCAACAATCCGCGTGTGATGGTGTTGAGTGCTGGGGTATTGGGGCTGCTGGGGATGGTTCCTGGTATGCCAAACCTGGTGTTCCTGCTGTTCACGGCGGCACTGCTGGCGTTGGCCTGGCGGCTACGCGGGCGTGAACAGCAGGCGCCGAAAGTCAAAGAACCGCCGCTGCCGCAGGAAAATCCGCAGGCGGTGGAGGCCAGTTGGTCAGATGTACAGCTGGAGGATCCGTTGGGCATGGAAGTCGGTTACCGCCTGATCCCCATGGTGGACTTTCAGCAAAACGGCGAGCTGCTGGGGCGTATTCGTGGCATCCGTAAAAAATTCGCTCAGGATACCGGCTATCTGCCGCCGGTGGTGCATATTCGCGACAACCTCGAACTGTCGGCGGCCAGTTACCGCATTCTGATGAAAGGGGTAGAGATCGGTAGCGGTGAGGCACATCCGGGGCGCTGGCTGGCGATAAATCCGGGCAATGCGGTGGGTGAGCTGGCCGGTGACAAAACCGTCGATCCGGCCTTCGGGCTGGAGGCGGTGTGGATCGATAGCGCACTGCGTGAACAGGCGCAGATCCAGGGGTTCACGGTGGTGGAAGCCAGCACCGTAGTCGCCACTCACCTTAACCATTTGCTTGGTCAGTTTGCCAGCGAGCTGTTTGGCCGCCAGGAAACCCAGCAATTGTTGGATCGTGTCTCGCAGGAGATGCCGAAGCTGACGGAGGACTTTGTGCCTGGCGTAGTTTCGCTGACCACGTTGCACAAGGTACTACAGAATCTACTGGCCGAGCGGGTGTCGATTCGCGATATGCGTACCATTATAGAAACGCTGGCGGAACATGCGCCAACGCAAAGCGATCCTTTCGAACTGACCTCCGTGGTGCGCGTGGCTCTTGGGCGGGCCATCACCCAGCAGTGGTTCCCAGGTAACGGTGAGATCCAGGTCATTGGTCTGGATACGCCGCTTGAGCGCCTGCTGTTGCAGGCTCTGCAAGGGGGCGGAGGTCTTGAGCCGGGGCTGGCGGACCGCTTGTTGGATCAGGCCAAGCAGGCGCTGCAGCGTCAGGAAATGCTCAGCGCACCGCCGGTGCTGCTGGTAAACCATGCGTTACGTGCCCTGCTGGCCCGCTTCCTGCGCCGTACCTTGCCGCAGTTGGTGGTGCTGTCGAACCTGGAAATCAACGACGAACGTCAGATCCGCATGACCTCAACCATAGGCGCCGCCTGATGAAAGCTTTCCTTCCTTTATTGGTGTTGTTCGCTCCGTTGGCTGCGCAGGCAGTGTCGGGCTCTTGGGCCGCGGATGCCAGCGGCGTCACGTTGGAAACGGGGAGCGTGCGTGATGCCTCCCCCAGCCTGCGGCCAGCTAATCCACCGGCGGCCGATGCTCGGGTGACCAGCGTAAGCTGGCGTTATCAGTTGCTGGCAGGCGCGCCTGCCGGATTACAGGTGCAGCTTTGTACCTCCTCACGCTGCCTACCGCTCGGCGCGGGCAGCGGCCGAAGTGAGGCGTTCAACGGTATTCCCGCGGACAGTGAGTTCCGCTTCATTTATTACGTGCAGTCTCGCGGCGCGTTAAATCCTCCGCTGCGGGCGATCTCTAATCAGGTGATTGTGAATTATGAGTGAGGATGATAGGTCATCCCTGGCGTTATTTGCCTTAACAGCCAGTCACGCAACGCAATGATATCCGGGCGTTGCGCGTTTTCTTCCGTGGTAACCAGGTAATAGCGGGCACCGGGTAATGACATTTCGAACGGCGCGGTTAACACGCCGCGTTGTAACAAATCTCGCGCCAGCAACTGGCTGGCAATCACCACCCCCTGTCCCGCAATCGCCGCTTGAAGCGCATGGGTTTCATCGCTGAAGGTCAGCCCCGCCTCTACATTCAGATCCTGTGGCCCATAGTTCCTCCGCCAGTTTTGCCAGCTCGGGGAGTCGGTGGGCACTAGCCGGTTTTCTACGTGAAACAGCGTCGCCCCGCGTAAATCGTCGATATCTGCCAGCGCCAATGACGGGCTGGCTACTGCGATAAAGCGATCCTCGTACAATAAAGTTGAGTGCAACGTTTGCTCCGGTATTTCCCGGTAGCGAATGGCGACATCGACGGTGCGTTGCGTTAAATCGACCCGTTCTACGCTGGTATGTAACCGCAGGTCGATGTCCGGGAATTCCGCCTTGAAATCGGCCAGGCGCGGCACCAGCCAATGGGTCAGAAAATTGGAAGTGGTGGTGACCGTCAGAGCCTGAGGCTGTTGAGAATGCATAATCTGCGCGGCGGCCTGCTCCAGAGCCGCAAAGGCGCGTTGCGTGCCGGCATATAACATCTCGCCGGTTTCGGTCAGGCTAACCCCGCGCGCACTGCGTTCGAAGACCCTGCATACCAGAATCGACTCCAGTAATTTGATCTGATGGCTGATCGCCGTTGCGCTGACGTTGAGTTCCTCACCAGCCTGTTTAAAGCTGCTACAGGTGGCAACGGCATGAAAGGCGCGCAAAGCGCCCAGCGGGGGGAGATGGATTTTTTTCATGGCTGAATTATTCTCATCCAAGGCTGAAAACTATGAGTTTGTTATGACTATATACCTTGGATAGGCTGATGGCATTCGATTAATGGAGTGAGATTAATTCATCATTCCATCCCAGTGTCAGGAGCCGTGATGAGAACACCAGCAGAAATAAGTACCGCAGGCGCGGTAGGGGAACCGGGAGCGATTGCTCGCACCATCATATACAGCGTATTGATATCGGCAGGCGTTGTGCTGTTGAACATTGGGTGGGGAAGGCCGGAGGTTGCCATCACGCAGTTACTGACGCTGCTGTTAGCCTATGCCTGTGGCGTGGTGTTAATGCGTTTGCTGGCGGCGAAAAAACAGAAAACCCTGGCCGCGTTATGGCAGAGCCTGCTGCTTTCTGCCGTCGGATTGTTGCTGGTGTTACTTGGCAGCAATGATTGGCTGATGATGTTGCCGGGGATCGTTATCGGCGGTATTGGGCTGGGGAGCGCTAGCCGGGTGACGACGGTGCTGTTGCAGCCGTTAGCCCATATCAGCGTAGTTGCCGGTGTTGCCTCATTAGCGGTCATCGGTGTCGTTTTGTCGGTGACGTTGTTGATCTACGCACAGGCATCGCCGAACTTTGCCATCGCGTGGTTGATCGATCTGCTTTTGCTCGGCGCGTTGGTGGTGCGCATTGCAGAGCGTGAAGGCCCCTCACCCCAACCCTGGAGCTAGAGCGAGTACAGGAGCCAATTCCAGCTGGCGCTAGCTCAGGTGCAAATGAAATTGTGGGAATGGTATGAGATGCAGACTCAGCAGCAGAGTTGTGGCACGTTCTGTCCCCTCTACCTGTGGGTGAGGGGGCCGTGCTCAAACCCCAATCTTACGGCCCAGCAGGCTCCCTGCGCGGGACTGACCATCGGGGCCGTACAGCGATTTATTCTGCTTGTTTAAAATCGCCAGAGCCTGCGTATTGTGCTCAATATGATGATTGAGCAGCATGCCGTTATGGTGATTCTGTTCGCGCAGTTGCAGGCTTTGCTGTTGCACTTGCTGCCAGCGGGTCGCCAACTGCGGTTGGCCATCATAAGGTGCCTGGCAGTGTTGCAGCCGTTCCATCTCCAGCCGCTGTTGGTCCAGATAATTGACCGTCGCCAGCAGTTGGCTTTTTGCATCGGTCACGCGTTGCAGAGCCACGCCAGCCAAGGTTTTCGAGCACAGTAAAGTGTGCTCCTCCGTCTGCACCGTGCCTAATGCCTGCAAGGTGTCCAGCAGCTTATCCAGCAGTTGTGCCAGGTTTTCCATATCAATGACTCACCCTTGGTGTTAACCCCGATCGGCGCCGGACTGCCATTCGCTTTGCACGTCTTGTAACAAGGCGTCGGCAATCTTGCCGGTATCCATCTTCAATTCGCCGTTGCGGATCGCTTGCTTGATGCTTTCCACTCGCTCCATATTGATATCTTGGCTACCCGGCTGCATCAGGCGAGCCTGTGCATCACTCAGCTTAACCTGGGTGCCGCTGACCGCAGTTTCCGTCGATACCTTTTTACGTGCTTGCAACGTGCTGTCTGTCTGTGTTTCTCGCGGATGCACCGTGGGCACGGGTTGCAACCGTTGGGTACGATCGATACTCATGTTCAATCTCCATCTTTACCACCGCCGCCGAGGCAACGGGGAATTCAACTCTGTGGCCCTGGTGGCCGGATAAATGCTGCTATGACTTTGTTATCGACAAGTATTGGCAAAGCTTTATTTTTTTATAGAGTAATACGAATTGTGCCATCGTCATTGGCAGTACCGCTGACAATCTGCCCGGAGGCCATGCGCACGCGCACGCTGTCTTCGGCGGCGGCGTTGTTCATCGCTTTCCCTGCACCGCTGATATTAAATCCATCGCCCTGCGCCATCACCTGTACCGTTTGCCCGGCCTTGATCGCCCAGGCCCGTCTCAGCATCACCATATTCAAGGGCTGCCCAGGGCTGATATTGCGCAGGCTGACGGCTCCGATCGCCTTGGCGTTATCGGTCAGGGTACGCGCCGGCAGGGTGTCTAATCGGCCGGTTTTCAGCTTGATATCCGCTGCAGTGAGTTTGCTACCCGCGCTGATCCCCCGTGCTGCCACCAGATAATGTCCCGCCACCTGCACCTGCGCCTGAATAAAACGCCGCTCCTGGCCACAACGGGCCGAGATGCTGATGTTACCCCAGCGGCGAGCATTCTGTGGCAACGAAAGCTGTGGCAATTCGCACTGCGGCCAACGGCTTGCTGGCGTGCGCACCAGCACCTTGACGTCAGTCACGTTGGTACTGGTGGCAAATTGTGACTTGATAAAGCTCTCCACCTGTCCGTCCAGGCCCTCGGCGTGCGCGTTCAGCCCGATCAGCAAGCCGACCAACAGCAGGATCCTTTTCATATTTTGCCTCACAGGCGCAGCGACCACAGGGGGACAAGTGTAACCGTTACGCGCGCAGGCTAAGCAGACAAATAGCGACGCATTTTGCCCTTATTCCCACGATAGGCTGACAGGTAGGGCGTTTATGCTGTCGGCTCCAAATTCTAACCTCGCGGAGGGAGCATGCTCGACAAATTGGACGCTGCTCTGCGTTTTGGCCAGGAGGCGCTGAACCTGCGCGCCCAGCGGCAGGAAATCCTGGCGGCCAACATCGCCAACGCAGATACGCCGGGCTATCAGGCTCGTGATATCGATTTCGCCAGCCAACTGAACAAAGTCATGGAGCAGGGGCGCGTCAACGGCAGCGGTGTGGCGCTGAATCTGACCTCGGCGCGCCATATCCCGGCGCAGAATATGCAGCCACCGTCGCTGGATCTTATGTTCCGCGTACCGGATCAGCCTTCCCTGGATGGCAACACGGTCGATATGGACCGTGAGCGCACCAACTTTGCTGATAACAGCCTGAAATATCAAACCGACCTGACGCTGTTGAACGGCCAGATCAAAGGCATGATGTCCGTGCTGCAAGGAGGATAATTCCCATGTCGTTATTGAATATTTTTGATATCTCCGGTTCGGCCCTGTCCGCACAATCCCAACGTCTGAACGTCAGCGCCAGCAATATGGCCAACGCCGACAGCGCCACCGGCCCGGATGGCCAGCCTTATCGGGCCAAACAGGTGGTGTTTGAGGTTGCAGCAGCACCAGGCCAGTCGACCGGCGGCGTGCGTGTCGCTCAGGTGGTAGACGATCCCTCTCCGGAGCGCTTGGTGTTTCAGCCGGGTAACCCGCTGGCGGATGCCAAAGGCTACGTGCGAATGCCCAACGTCGATGTAGTAGGGGAAATGGTCAACACCATCTCGGCCTCGCGCAGCTATCAGGCCAACGTCGAAGTGTTGAATACCACCAAATCCATGTTGATGAAAACCCTGACGCTGGGTCAGTAACCGGAGCTTTTATTTATGGCCATTGCCGCCACCACCAATGAATCACTCGACAACAGCATTGCCGGTACCGGCGCCAAAAGCGGTGCGAATGGCAATACCAGCCAGGATCTGAGCAACAATTTCCTGACGCTGTTGGTGGCCCAGTTGAAAAACCAGGACCCCACCAACCCGATGCAAAACAACGAACTGACTACCCAACTGGCCCAGATCAATACGGTCAGCGGGATCGAGAAGCTCAACACCACGCTGGGGTCGATCTCCGGCCAGATCAGCGGCAACCAGTCGATCCAGGCCAGTTCGCTGATTGGCCACGGCGTGATGGTGCCGGGCAAGGAGATCCTGGTGGGGAATGACGCTGGCAAGGTCAGCACCACGCCGTTTGGCATCGAGCTGGAACGCACCGCCGATGCGGTGACGGCGACCATCAGCGATGCCACTGGCAAAGTGGTCCGCACCATCGATCTGGGCGGGCTGACCGCCGGTGTGCACTCCTTCTCCTGGGACGGTTCGCTGGAGGATGGCACCAATGCGCCAGATGGCTCTTACACCGTGGCGATCAACGCCAAAAACGGTGGTGAGCAGTTGGTGGCGCAGCCACTGCGTTTCGCCATGGTTAATGGCGTCACGCGCGGTACGGATGGGGCAAAACTGGATCTGGGCGTGGCGGGGACCTCAACGCTGGATGACGTACGCCTGATCCTGTCCAAACTGGGTTCGTCAAACTAAGCGCAGTGATTTTCCACGTCGGCAATGGATCGCTCGATCCTGAAGACACCTTTTTAAATGACCTATTTCGGAGAACGACATGGCTTTTTCTCAAGCGGTCAGCGGTTTAAACGCGGCTGCAACCAACCTGGATGTGATTGGTAACAACATCGCCAACTCCGCCACCTATGGCTTTAAATCCGGCAGCGTATCCTTTGCCGATATGTTTGCTGGCTCGCAGGTCGGGCTGGGGGTGAAAGTGGCGGGGATCACCCAGAACTTCAACGGCGGTACTACCACCAACACCAACCGGGCAATGGATATCGCCATCAGCCAGAACGGCTTCTTCCGTATGCAAGACGCCGATGGTGGCATCTTCTATACGCGTAATGGGCAGTTCATCATGGATGCCAACCGCAACATCACCAACATGCAAGGGTTGAGCCTGACCGGCTACCCGGCGGCTGGCTCGCCTCCAACCATCCAGCAGGGAGCCGATCCGGTACCGCTGAGCATCCCTGAAGGCATGATGAACGCCAAAGCCAGCACCAGCGGCAATATGGTGGCCAACCTGAAATCGACCCATAAGCCACCGGCGGTGACGCCTTTCGATCCTAACAAGACCGACTCGTTTAACTACGTCAACACCATTACCACCTACGACACCCTGGGCAATGCACACAACATCAACGCCTACTTTGTTAAAACAGCCGATAACAAGTGGGACGTTTACACCCAGGACGGCAGCGTGACAGGTGCTCCGTCTGCCAAAGCGGGCAGCCTGAACTTTGACAACAGCGGTACGCTGACCGGAACGCTGAATGCGCAGGGCCAACCAAGCGCCACGCCATTCAACCTGGTCGTGCCAATGTCGGCTAAAGACGGCGCGCTGGCGCAAAACTTTAACCTGAGCTTTGCCGGTAGCCTGCAACAGAACGTTGGTAGTGACTCTGTCAGCAAGATTTCCCAGGACGGCTATGCCACCGGGGAATACCAGGGCTTCCAGATCAACAAAGATGGCACCGTGGTCGGGGTATACAACAACCAGCAGACCCAATTGCTGGGGCAGATCGTGTTGACCAACTTCTCCAACCCGGAAGGGCTGGCCGCACAGGGCGATAACGTCTGGAAGGAGACCGGTGCTTCAGGTCAGCCACGTGTGGGCCTGGCGGGCGGCGGTGGTTTCGGTTCACTGACCAGCGGCGCGCTGGAATCTTCCAACGTCGATCTGAGTCAGGAACTGGTGAACATGATCGTCGCGCAGCGTAACTACCAGTCAAACGCGCAAACCATCAAAACTCAGGATTCGATCCTGCAAACGCTGGTCAGCCTGCGCTAATAGGATTGATTTATGGATCACGCGATTTATACCGCGATGGGGGGTGCCCGGCAGACGCTGGAGCAGCAGTCGGTCACGGCCAACAACCTGGCCAACGCCTCCACGCCGGGCTTCCGTGCACAGCTTTCGGCGCTGCGTGCAGTGCCGGTTGATGGGCCAAGCATGCAGACGCGTACGCTGGTGGCCGCTTCGACGCCTGGGGCAGACATGAGCCAAGGGCCGCTGAACTACACCGGGCGGCCACTGGATGTGGCATTGCAGCAGGACGGGTTTCTGGCGCTAAGGCTGCCGGACGGCACCGAAGCTTACAGCCGTAACGGCAGCATCCAGATCTCTTCCACCGGGCAGTTGATGGTGCAGGGCGTGCCGCTGATGGGGGATGGCGGGCCGATCGAAGCCCCGCCGCAGGCAGAACTGACGCTGGCGGCGGACGGCACCATCTCGGCGTTAAATCCAGGCGATCCGCCTAACACCATTTCCCAGATTGGCCGCCTGAAGCTGGTAAAGGCCGATGCTCGGGAAGTGGTGCGCGGGGACGACGGCCTGTTCCATCTGACTGCCGAGGCTCAGCAGCAGCGTGGCAACCAACTACCGAACGATCCCGATGTGCGGATCATGCCGGGAGTGTTGGAGGGCAGTAACGTCAAACCGCTGGAGACGATGGTGGATATGATCGCCAACGCTCGCCGGTTCGAAATGCAAATGAAGGTCATCCACAGCGTGGATGAAAACGCACAGCGCGCCAACTCATTGCTGTCAATGAGCTGAGTGCAGAGGAATAAATCATGATCCCATCCTTATGGATTGCCAAAACCGGTCTGGATGCGCAGCAGACCAATATGGACGTGATCGCCAACAACCTGGCGAACGTCAGTACCAACGGGTTTAAACGCCAGCGTGCGGTGTTTGAAGATCTGCTGTACCAGACCATGCGTCAGCCCGGGGCTCAGTCTTCCGAGCAAACCACGCTGCCTTCCGGTTTGCAGATTGGTACCGGCGTACGCCCGGTGGCGACCGAGCGCATCCACAGCCAGGGTAACCTGTCGCAGACCAACAACAGCAAAGACGTGGCGATCAAGGGGCAGGGCTTCTTCCAGGTGGTGTTGCCGGATGGCACCCAGGCCTATACCCGCGATGGTTCATTCCAAATCGATCAGAATGGCCAATTGGTGACCGCCAGTGGTTTCCAGGTGCAACCGGCGATCACCATTCCGGCCAACGCCCTGAGCATTACCGTGGGCCGTGATGGCATCGTCAGCGTGACCCAGCAGGGTCAGACGGCGGCGCAGCAGGTCGGGCAACTGACGTTGACCACCTTTATCAACGATAGCGGCCTGGAAAGCATGGGTGAAAACCTGTACCAGGAAACCGAAAGCTCCGGCGCACCTAACGAAAGTACCCCTGGCCTCAACGGGGCAGGCCTGTTGTATCAGGGTTATGTTGAAACCTCTAACGTCAACGTGGCGGAAGAGTTGGTCAACATGATCCAGACCCAGCGTGCCTATGAGATCAACAGCAAAGCGGTATCAACGTCTGACCAGATGCTGCAAAAGCTGACGCAACTGTAATCGACGGGCGCAGCCTGCTGCGCCCGTAATCCTTATCCAGAGCAACAAAGGCGATACCCGTGGTAACCACCTTTTTAGCGGCCAGCGTGCCGCAGCAAGGCAAACGCGTCCTGGCCGGGCTGCTGATGCTGACAGTTGGCGGCTGTGCCTATATTCCGCATACCCCCCTGGTTGACGGGGCTACCACGGCTCAGCCCGCTCCGGCAGGCGCACCGGTGCCGAACGGTTCGATTTTCCAGACGGTACAGCCGATGAACTACGGCTATCAGCCGCTGTTTGAAGATCGTCGCCCGCGTAATATCGGCGACACCCTGACCATCGTGCTGCAAGAAAATGTCAGCGCCAGCAAGAGTTCATCCGCCAACGCCAGCCGCAATGGGGCCAGCAAATTTGGCGTAGCCACTTCACCGCGTTACCTCGAAGGGCTGCTTGGTAACGCGCGAGCCGACATGGATATCTCCGGCGACAGCACCTTCGGCGGCAAGGGTGGGGCGAACGCCAACAACACCTTTAACGGCACCATTACCGTCACGGTCAATCAGGTCTTGGCCAACGGCAACCTGCACGTGGTGGGCGAAAAGCAAATTGCCATTAATCAGGGCACCGAATTCATCCGTTTCTCCGGTGTGGTTAACCCCCGCACCATCAGTGGCAATAACTCGGTCACGTCCACCCAGGTGGCGGATGCGCGTATTGAATACGTCGGCAACGGCTATATCAATGAAGCGCAGACCATGGGGTGGCTACAGCGCTTCTTCTTAAATGTTTCACCGTTCTAAGGATTGACCGATGCTGAAAAAGTTTCTTCTCACACTGTCCATGATGCTGGTTTGCCTGCCCGCGACGGCGGAACGCATCCGCGATCTGGTGACGGTACAGGGCGTACGTGACAACGCGTTGATTGGCTACGGCCTTGTCGTGGGATTGGACGGCTCTGGCGACCAGACCATGCAAACCCCGTTTACCACCCAGAGCCTGAGCAACATGCTGTCGCAGTTGGGGATCACCGTTCCGCCAGGCACCAACATGCAGTTAAAAAACGTGGCGGCGGTGATGGTAACTGCCAAGCTGCCGCCGTTCTCCCGTGCGGGGCAGAATATCGACGTGGTGGTGTCCTCAATGGGTAACGCCAAAAGCCTGCGTGGCGGGACACTGCTGATGACACCGCTCAAAGGTGTTGATAATCAGGTCTATGCGTTGGCACAGGGTAACGTGCTGGTCGGCGGGGCCGGTGCGTCCTCCGGGGGCAGCAGCGTGCAGGTCAATCAGTTGGCCGGTGGCCGTATCAGCAACGGCGCTTCCATCGAACGCGAATTGCCGACCACCTTCGGCCAGGATGGCGTGATCAACCTGCAACTGAACGACGATGATTTCACCCTGGCACAACAGATCAGCGACGCCATCAACCGCCAGCGCGGCAGTGGCACCGCCTCTCCGCTCGATTCCCGTACCGTGCAGGTATTGGTGCCGCGCGGCAATAGTTCGCAAGTGCGCTTTCTGGCGGATATTCAGAATATCAGCATTAACGTTGGGGCGATGGATGCCAAAGTGATCATCAACTCCCGGACCGGCTCGGTGGTAATGAACCGCGATGTGGTACTGGATTCCTGCGCGGTAGCACAAGGGAACCTGTCGGTGGTGGTCGATCGGCAAAACACCGTCAGCCAGCCGGATACGCCATTCGGCGGTGGCCAGACCGTAGTGACGCCGAATACCCAGATTTCCGTGCAGCAGCAGGGCGGTTCACTGCAAAAAGTGAACGCCAGCGCCAACCTCAATAACGTGGTTCGCGCGTTGAATGCGCTGGGGGCGACGCCGATCGACCTGATGTCTATCTTGCAGGCAATGCAGAGCGCTGGTTGCCTGCGTGCCAAACTGGAAATTATCTGATGAGCAGCGATCTGATGGCTATGTCGGGTGCTGCCTATGACACCCAGTCGCTGAACGGCTTGAAGCGTGATGTTGCCGCCGATCCGCAGGGCAATATCAAGCAGGTTGCCCAGCAGGTTGAAGGAATGTTCGTGCAGATGATGCTGAAAAGCATGCGTGCTGCGTTGCCGCAGGACGGTGTGTTGAGCAGCGATCAGACGCGGTTGTATACCTCGATGTACGATCAGCAGATCGCCCAACAGATGTCACAGAAAGGCCTGGGGCTGGCGGACATGATGGTCAAACAGCTCTCTGCCGGAAACAGCCGCCCAAGTGAAACCGCAGGAACGGTGCCGATGGCGCTGGACAACGAGGTGTTGCAGACCTTGCCGCGTCAGGCATTGGAGCAGATGGTCCGCCGGGCAGTGCCCAAAATACCTTCGGCGCCTCCCTTGCCGTTGAGCAACGGCAACTTTGTGGCGCAGTTGTCCATTCCGGCACGGGTTGCCAGCCAGCAAAGCGGTATTCCGCACCAGTTGATTGTGGCGCAGGCTGCGTTGGAGTCTGGCTGGGGGCAACGCGAGATCCCAGCGGCGGATGGCTCACGCAGTTATAACCTGTTTGGTATCAAGGCTGGTAGCAGTTGGGATGGCCCGGTGACGGAGATCACCACCACCGAGTTCGAGGAAGGGGTGGCGAAGAAGGTCAAGGCACGCTTCCGCGTGTATGGCTCCTATATGGAAGCGATTGGGGATTACGTCAAATTGCTGACCAACAACCCGCGCTACGCCAACGTTGCCAGTGCCAGCAGCCCCGAGCAGGCGGCACATGCGCTGCAAAAGGCCGGCTATGCGACCGATCCGCTGTATGCCAAAAAGCTGGTCAGCATGATCCAGCAAATGAAAAGCGCTGGGGAGCAGGTAACCAAGGCCTATACCCACGATTTGCAGGATCTGTTTTAGCCGTCGGGCGCTGCATGCAGCGCCCATTTTTTTACTCAAGTTTGCCGTCAGATGGCCGATAACCCAAACAGGCTGGATGGCAACGCCCGGCACAATTTTTGACCTCTGTGGGCCGCTGGCACCGCAGCATAAGGAACCTCTATGTCCAACAGCTTAATCAATACCGCGATGAGTGGCCTGAATGCGGCGCAGGTTGCGCTTAGCACCGTCAGTAATAACATTTCCAACTACAACGTGGCGGGCTATAACCGCCAAACCGCGATCCTGGCGCAAAACGGCGGCCTGGGCACCATGAACGGATTTATCGGCAACGGAGCCACCGTGACTACGGTCAATCGCGAGTATAACCAGTTCATCATGACCCAGCTGCGCGGAGCGCAAAGCGAAGCTTCGGCCCAGAGCAGCTACTTCGAAAAAGTCTCCCAGATCGACAACCTGCTGGCGTCCAAAACCAATACCCTGGCATCGGGGATGGAAGATTTCCTCAAAAATCTGCAAAACGTTGTCAGCAATGCCGGGGATGACGCTGCCCGTCAGACCGTGTTAGGCAAGGCCAACGGCCTGGTGAATCAGTTCAACAATGCGGATAAATATCTGCGCGATATGGATGCGGGCGTCAACCAGCAACTGAGCGACAGCGCCAACCAGATCAATACTTACAGCCAGCAGATCGCCCGTTTGAATAACGAAATCACTCAGGTGCGGGCCAGCAGCGGCGGCAGCGAGCCGAACGCCTTGCTGGATCAGCGCGATCAGTTGGTGACAGAGCTTAACAAAGTGGTCGGCGTTCAGGTCACTCAGCAGGACGGTGATGCCTATACCGTGACCTTCGCCAACGGCTTGACGCTGGTGCAAGGCAACTCCTCCTATCAGGTGACGGCGATGCCTTCCAGCAAAGACCCGTCCCGCCTGACGCTGGGTTACGATCGCGGCAATGGCGCTAGCGAAATTCCGGAAAGCCAGATTGGCAGCGGCAGCGTCAGCGGCGTGCTGAAGTTCCGCAGTGAGTCACTGGACGGCGCACGTAACCAGTTGGGGCAACTGGCCCTGGCGCTGGCCGATAGCTTTAACCAGCAGCATCGCGAAGGTTTTGATATCAACGGCGATCCGGGGGAAGATTTCTTCAGCTTCTCAGGTGGGCGTACGGTCAACAATATCAACAACACCGGCAATGCCTCGCTGTCGGTCTCCTTTACCGATACCAGCAAGGTCAAGGCCAGCGACTACCGCATGGAGTTTGACGGTGCCAACTGGCAGGTCACGCGCCTGTCCGACAACGTTAAAGTGCCTGCCACCGCAGGCACCGATGCGGATGGCAAACCGACGCTGAGCTTTGATGGCCTGCAGGTCGGTGTGACGGGCAACGCGCAAAAGAATGACAGCTTTACCGTGAAGCCGGTTAGCGATGTGGCCGGAACCCTGAAGGTCGCGATCAGCGACTCGGCCAAGTTTGCAGCCGCAGGAACGGAAGATGGCGGTAAGGGTGATAACGACAACGTCAAGAAACTGCTCGATCTGCAAACCGCCAAAGTGGTGGAGGGTAAAGCAACCTTGAGCGGCGCCTATGCCGGATTGGTCAGCAGCGTGGGTAACCAGACCGCTACCGCCAAGGTCAACGCCACCGCACAAACCAATATTGTGACCCAATTGCAAACCCAACAGCAGTCCATCTCCGGGGTTAACCTGGACGAAGAGTATGGCGAACTGCTGCGTTTCCAACAGTATTACATGGCCAATGCGCAGGTGATCCAGACCGCCAGCTCGTTGTTTGACGCCATACTGAATATTCGTTGATTTTACCGTTAACTGCAGCCGGTATACCGGCTGCGGATGCCCTTAGTGAGGAATCCAACCCATGCGCATGAGCACCAGCATGATCTACCAGCAGAATCTGTCGGGGGTCACCAATAATCAGTCTCTGTGGATGCAGTCCGGGCAGCAGCTTTCCAGCGGCAAGCGCGTGCTTTACCCTTCGGACGATCCGTTAGCGGCGTCACAGGCGGTGATGATCTCGCAGTCGATGTCAGAAAACAGCCAGTACGCGCTGGCGCGCACCTTTGCCCGTCAGAACATCTCGATGGAAGAAACCGTGCTGCGTAGCGCTGCCGACGGCATCAAGGACATGAAAACGCTGATCGTCAACGCCGGTGATGGCACGCTCAGTGATAATGACCGTGACTCTTTGGCCACCCAGTTGCAGGGGCTGAAAGATCAGCTACTCAGCCAGGCCAACAGTACTGACGGTAACGGCCGTTTCATTTTTGCTGGCTTTGCCAATGACAAAGCCCCGTTTGTCGAGCAGGGCGGCAAGGTAGTTTATCAGGGCAGCAACTCGGCCATTGAGCAGAAAGTGGATGCCAACCGCACCATGACCGTGGGCCACACCGGCAGCTCGATATTTATGTCGCTGACCAGCAATATCAAACCGGAGCCGGACGGCAGCGCTTCCGAAACTAACGTGTTCGAGAGTATCGACACGGCGCTGAAAGCGTTGAAAACCCCGCTGCAAGGGGCCGATGAGGCTACTCGCGCACAGGTGACGGCGGCGCTTGATAAGGCAACCCGTGGTCTGGATAACAGCTATAACAACGTGCTGAGCACCAATGCGGTGCTGGGGACTCAACTGCAAGAGTTGGACGTGCTGGACAGCATCGGTATCGAAAACAATACGGCTAACAAAAATCAGCTGACCGCGCTGGTTGAGGCGGATGTGGTGGAGGCGATCTCGTCTTACTACATGCAACAGGCTGCTTTGCAGGCATCGTATAAGACCTTCAGCGATATGCAGGGTATGTCGCTATTTCAAATGAATCGATAATACCCGTTGTCTTTCAAGCTGCAGCGTTGTTACCTGCACTATCTCACCCCAGTCACTTACAAAAACGTAAGCTCCTGGGGATGAGATAGTTTGTCGCCTAGCTGCTGCTTGAAATCCATAGGGTATTAATTCTAGATAATGTCTATATTCATGGTGTAGGGCACTGCGCCCTATAACGTGGATATAGAGCGCAGTACCGTTTTTACACAGCCTGATTTAACGGCGGGAAACGTCAGGATATTCAGGCTGGATAAGTGAGCTTGCTATTTTTAACGTCACGCATTAAAAACAGATTATTTTTTCTTTTTGGCTACGGTCCAGATTTTTCCGCAGGCGGACGCCGTGATCTGAATGCGATTAGTGGTCCAATGCGCCATGCCCAAGGCTCTGCGTGCTTTCCTGTTAGTTTTCGCTTTCATTTGATGCTCCTGGCTATATTGAGATAAATAAAATCCCGCCGCCCTAAGGTGCGGTTATTTTATTTTCTTGGTGTTCCGTTGGTGTTAATAAATCACGCGACCAACCTAATGGTCTTTTACCGTTTTTTTATACGGCATGGGATTTATTTAATGAGGCCATTCTAAGGGGGGTATTTTATTATTCAAGCCCGGCAGAATAATCGCCGCTAAATCTGGTTAATTTCACTTTTTCAACTTTTTATCTCGGAAAATATCTTTCCCTGCTAGTTTGTCTCGCGGGTAACCTCAGCGTTAAGGGGTCATACCGCCGATCACCGCCGCCAGCCGATCGAAAAACTCACCGAACAGGTGCTCGCAGAAGGGAGCCAGCATTGGCATCATCATGCCAAGAGTCAGCATGCCGATGGTTAACGTGACAGGGAAACCGATAACAAACACCGAAAGCTGTGGGGTAACGCGGTTGAGCAGGCCAAGCGCCAGGTTCAGCGTCAGCAGCAGGCAGATCAGCGGCAGAGCCAGCATCATACCGTTAATGAAGATCAACGTTCCCGCTTGGGTCAGCGCCAGGAAACCGTTGCCGTTCAGCGGCCGCGCCTGGATAGGAAGGGTGTGAAAGCTGTCTGCCAACAGCGAGATCAGCCACAGGTGACCATCGAAGGTTAGGAACAATAGCATCGCCAGCAGGTTCAGCAGGCGCGCCAGCAGTGGCGTATTGGGGCCACCGGAGGGATCGAAGAAGGTGGCGAAGGACAGCCCCATCTGCATGCCGATCACCTCACCCGCCAGGCGCACCGCCGCAAAGGCGAACTGCATCGTCAAACCGATCGCCACGCCGATCAGGATCTGCTGCACGGCCAGCCACAGGCCGGTGACGGAAAACAGGGGGATGTTGCTGGTGGGCAGCGTGGGAGCGATCAGCAAAACGATCAGGCCGCCCAGGCCGATTTTCACCCGCTTGGAGATCTGCTTTTCACTGAACAGCGGGGCGGTGCTAATCAGCGCCAGGACGCGTAGCAGAGGCCAGAAGAACTGGCTGAGCCAGACGCTGAGTTGGGCGCTGTCAAAGGTCAGCATGGTTAGCCGATCAGGTTCGGCAGGTTGCTGAACAGCATGCGCATGTAGTCCAGCAGCAGGTTGAGCATCCATGGTCCGGCAATGATCAGGGTAGCGACCACGGAGAGAATTTTGGGAATGAACGACAGCGTCATTTCGTTAATCTGCGTGGCGGCCTGCAACAGGCTGACGATCAGCCCGCTGAACAGCGCGGCCAACAGCAGCGGGGCGGCCAGCGCCAGCGCCACTTTCATCGCTTCCGTACCCAGCGCCATTACCGATTCAGGTGTCATCTCTTTTCTCCAATATGGGCGGTTGCGTTCTGCCCCTCACCCCAACCCTCTCCCAAAGGGAGAGGGGGCTAATCTGTGCTCTTTCGGAAAGAATATTGTGCTGTTAGTCATTCTTTTCTTTCAGATGGATAACTAAAGTTTCAGCAAACTCGATCGGTCCCCTCTCCTGGGGGAGAGGGTGAGGGCGAGGGGTCAACACCGATCTAGCTATAAAAACTCTGCGCCAGCGAACCCAACAGCAACTGCCAACCATCCACCAGCACAAACAACATAAGCTTGAACGGTAGCGAGATAGTCGCGGGCGGCACCATCATCATCCCCAGCGCCATCAGCACGCTGGCCACCACCAGGTCGATGATCAGGAAAGGAATAAACACGGTAAAACCAATCTGGAAGGCGGTTTTCAGCTCACTGGTGACATAGGCGGGCAACAGAATACGCATCGGGACGGCCTCTGGGCCTTCCAACGCGGGCAGGTTAGCTAGCCTGGCATACAGGGCGAGATCGCTTTCCCGCGTCTGGCGCAGCATAAACTCGCGCAGTGGTTGCGAACCTTTGTCGATCGCCACTTCCATGCTGATCTTGTCCTGGCTGAACGGCAGATAGGCATCCTGGTACACCTTGTCGAACACCGGTGACATGATAAAGAAGGTCAGAAACAGCGCCAGCCCCAGCATCACCTGATTGGGTGGTGCCGACGGGGTACCGAGGGCGTTACGCAGCAGCCCCAGCACGATGATGATGCGGGTGAAGCTGGTCATCATCAGCAGCATTGCGGGCAGGAAGCTGAGTGAGGTGATCAGTACCAGCGTCTGTACCGGCAGCGTCCAGCTTTGGCCGCCGTTGGCCGTAGGTTGGCTAATCAGCCCCGGCAACTGTGCCAAAGCGGCAGGGCTGAGCAGTAGCAGGCCTGCGGCCAGCAGCGGGCCAAAAGCCCGGCGGTGGGAGAATGGATTCATGCCGATTTATCCGGGCGTTTTAATACGTTTTGCATTAGCTGGCGGAAATCTGCCGGTGATTTATGGTCGGTTGCTTCCTGTACCGGTGGTGCGGGCAGGGTGTGCAACGGGGTGATTTGCTGAGCCGTAACGCCCAGCACCAGCCAGGTGTTATCCACTTCAACCACCACCACGCGTTCACGTTGGCCAACCTGACAGCTGGCACGCAGGTTGAGCAATTTTTGATTGCCACGGGCCTGCGGAGCAAAGCCCAGCCGACGAAACAACCAGCCAGCGAGCAGGATCAGCAACAAAATAGCGCCCAGCGCGCTGCTGACCTGCATCAATACCGAGCCTGTGGGCAGCGCCGAACCTGCGGGCTGCTGGGTGCTTTGCGTCTGCACGCTGGCGTTGGGGTTCATCAGCGGCTCAGGCGGCGCATGCGCTCGGAAGGCGTGATGATATCGGTGATGCGTACGCCGAACTTGTCGCCAACCACCACCACTTCGCCCTGGGCAATCAGATAGCCGTTAATCAGGATATCTAATGGTTCACCGGCCAGACCATCCAACGCCACCACCGAGCCTTGCGACAGGCGCAGCAGCTCTTTGATGGTCATCTTGGTGCGGCCCAGCTCCACGGTCAGCTTGACCGGAATATCCAGGATCAGATCGATATCTTGCAGGCTACCCAACGCATCCTGAGCTTCCAGCGACTTGAATACGCCTTCGGTAGAGGCGGATTTTTCGGTCGCCTGTTGCTCGTTAAACGCATCAGCCCACAGATCGTCTACGGAGTCCTTCTCTTCGCCAGACGGTTGTTTAGGATCACTCATTGGGCCGTTCCTCACTCAGGGCATTCAAAATAGGGTTAATCAAATGTTCAACACGCAGGGCGTACTGCCCGTTCAAGGTGCCGTATTGGCTGGTCAAGACCGGGACGCCGTCAACATGGGCGATCAGGCGTTCCGGTTTATCGATCGGTAACACGTCGCCCGGCTGGAGTTTCAGCACTTTCGACAGGCGCATCGGGATATCGACAAAGTTGGCTATCAGTTCCAGTTCGGAGTGCTGAACCTGTTTCACCAGCGTTTCCCGCCACTGGCTGTCTTCCTGGCGGGAGTTCTCCACTGGTGGGTTAGTCAGCAGCTCGCGCAGTGGCTCGATCATGGCGAACGGAATACAGATATTGAACTCACCGCTCAGCGCCCCGATCTCCACCTGGAACGGCGTGGTTACCACGATATCGTTGGGAGAGGTGGTGATATTGGTGAACTTGACCTGCATTTCGGCACGTACGTATTCCACGTCGATCTTGTAGATGGCGCTCCAGGCATCGCCGTAGGCATCCAGCGCCAAGCGCAGCATGCGCTTGATCACCCGCTGTTCGGTTGGCGTAAATTCCCGGCCTTCCACCTTGGTCGGAAAACGGCCATCGCCGCCGAACAGGTTATCCACGGCGATAAACACCAGGCTGGGGGCAAACACAAACAGCGCCGTGCCGCGCAGTGGATTCAGGTGGACCAGGTTCAGGTTGGTCGGCACAGGCAGGTTGCGGGCAAACTCATGGTATGGCTGGATCTTGATCGCCCCGACGGTGATATCCGGGCTACGGCGCAACAGGTTAAACAGCCCCATGCGAAACTGACGGGCAAAACGCTCGTTAATGATCTCCAGGGCTTGCAGGCGCTCACGCACCACGCGGCGTTGGGTTGTGGGATCGTAAGGTTTGACCTCACTTTCATTACCGATGACGGCGGCGGGTTCATCCCCCGCGCTGTCGCCATTGAGCAGTGCGTCGATCTCGGCTTGTGAAAGAATATTGTCGCCCATGGTTAATTACCGCAGTATGAAGGCAGTGAACAGCACATCGCTGACCACTTGCTTCGGTTGTCCCGTCACCAGCGGTGGGCTGAGCACGTCTTTAATCTGTGCCACCAGTTGCTGTTTCCCTTGCTCGTTGGCCAGTTGGCTTGCTTCCTGCCGTGAAAGCAGCATTAGCAGACGGCTACGCACTTCCGGCAGAAAATCGTTCAGCCGGCGGCGTGTTTCTTCATCTGGCAGGCGCAGCGTCAGGCCGATATACAGCACGCGGTCCAGATTGTTATCCGGCGTCACCAGATTGACAGTAAAGGTATCCAGCGGCATAAACACCGGTGCCGGAGGTGGCTGCTTTTTTTCCTCGGCGGCGGGTTGACCGTTCTTATGCTGCATCAACCACCAGCTATAGCCTGCGGCACCACATGCGCCCAAGGCGATCAGTACCAGCAGGATCACCAGTATTGGACGTTTCTTTGTTGCTGCTGTTGGAAGGGAGTTCTGAGACATTACCAAGTCAAATCCTGTTCTCTGCGTGCAGATAGGCAGCACGCAATACATGTAAAGCTATTATCCCGCTTATTCCGGGCTGCAATAGCCAGAATAGGCGGGGAAAAGCGTGCCAGCTTGGGCGTTTGCACGCCGTCAGGCGAAAATATCAACGCCGTCGACCGAACGAGCCATAGCCTGCAGCGCTGCTGGGGCGTTCAGGGCTTCAACGCCGGTTTCGGCGCTGCCATGTTGTTCACGGTAAGAAGGCTGCCCGCCTTGGTGAGAGGCTTGCTGCTGCGACTGTTGCGGCTGCGGCAGGGACTCACCGCCAACGCTGCTCTGACCAAGGTTGATGCCACTTTCCGCCAGCGCATGGCGTAGATGGGGCAGCGCGGCTTCCACCGCCGCACGAACCTGTCCGTGTGCCGAGGCGATATGCAACTGGGCCTGGTTATCGTCGAGCTTCAGCGTGATTTGCAAGGCACCCAGTTCCTGCGGATGCAGGCGTAATTCGGCGCTCTGTTGGCCGTTGCGGTGGAACATCAGCACCTGCTGACTCAGCGCCTGTTGCCATTCCGGGCTGCCGAGTTGAGCGTTCAACTGTGGCGTTGCTGGTGCGCTAACCGTCGCGCTGACGGGTTGGCTGGCGATCACCGGGCTGGAAACTGGCGCTGGGGCCGCGTGCTGTGGCGTTGCAGAAGATTGCGCCGATTCAGCCGCCAGTTTCAGTGGGGTGGTGCCGGTATCCTGATTGTCATCGGCCTGAGAAGACAGTACCGCCGCCGTGTTAGTTTTGGCGGCCAAGGCGGATTTATCGTCTGCGTTAGGCTGCGATTTTGACGTTGGTAGACCGGTAGTGGATGTCGCGGGTTTTTCGCTCAGGGTGGCTAATAGTGATGCAGCTCCCGTCAGCGGTGCTTCGTCCCCGTTTGGCTCAGCGGCGGTTGCAACCCCATTCCCCGGTAACGGCTGCACTACGGCGGCAGGCAGCATGGCAAACAGGGCCTGCAAGCTGGCCGCATCCAAAGTATCGACAGGGTGCAACGGCTGTTCGTCATCGCGCTTGCTTAACCGGGTGTGGCTATCGTCTGTCGCATCCAGTTCCTGCGGAGCGGCCAGCAAACGGCCACGATCGCTGAGCGAGGTCAGCAATTGGTTAAGCTGTTGGCGGCTGAGGGTTGAGAGTTGTGGTTCTTCGGCCAGTAGCTGTGCCACGTTCGGCTTGCCTTTCAGTTGACCCTCGGGCGTGAAGCGCTCGCCGAGCAGTTGGGCAAAGCTGGCAGACAGTCCGGCATCATCCAACGACAGCGCGGTAAGGCCAGTCTCCGTGCCGTCAGCGGTCGCTGGCAAGCCAGAGAGAACGTTGAGATTCATGGGTTTAGATTCCTTTGTGAACTGCGTTGAGCGAACTCATCCATCAGTTTTTGGTCACGCTTGTTTTCCAGCATCAGCTCGGCGCTGATGGCTCGGGTGTTGAGCGTTTCAAAAGCGTTCAGCCGCTGCTGTTTGTCCTGCCACTGCTTGACCGCCCGTTCTACCTTCTCGCTCCACTGCAGCAACTGCTGGCGGTGCTGGCTGATGGCCTGCTCGAGCGTGCCGATAAACTGCTGGTAGTTTTGCCAACTGGCGGAACCCATGCCGCTAGACAGGGTGTTGTTCAGCTTTTGCCGATACTCATCCTGGTAGTTGAGCAGCATGGCAAGCTGTTGTTCCGCCGCCTGTTGCGCCTGACGTGCCTGACCGAGGTGCTGTGCGGCCTGTTCTACGGCATCCTGCGCCAGATCGCGCAGGATAATCAGCGGTGACTGTGGTTTCATGGTGCTCAGGCTCCGTGGTTAAACAATCAGTTGCTGTAACTGCTGGCAGGCATCGTCGTAGCCGCTGCGCTCGAAGATGCCCTGTTGCAGGTAGGCTTCCATCTGCGGATACAGCGTCATGGCCTTGTCCAGCAGCGGATCGCTGCCTGCGGCGTAGGCTCCTACACTGATCAGATCGCGGTTACGTTGGTAACTGGCCAGCATCTGTTTGAAGTTACGTACCCGCCGGTAATGCTCCTCATCGATCAGCGAGGTCATGGCTCGGCTGATCGAGGCTTCAATATCGATGGCGGGGTAGTGGCCCGCCTCGGCCAAGCGCCGGGAGAGCACTACATGGCCATCGAGGATGGCGCGTGCCGAATCGGCAATCGGGTCTTGCTGGTCATCACCCTCGGTCAACACTGTATAAAAAGCGGTGATGGAACCGCCGCCGCTGATGCCGTTACCGGCACGCTCTACCAGCGCGGGCAGTTTGGCGAATACCGAAGGCGGATAGCCTTTGGTAGCCGGGGGTTCGCCGATCGCCAGGGCGATCTCACGTTGCGCCATGGCGTAGCGGGTCAGGGAATCCATAATCAGCAGCACGTGTTGGCCACGATCGCGGAAATCTTCGGCGATACGGGTGGCATAGGCGGCGCCTTGCATGCGCAGCAGCGGGGAAACGTCTGCCGGTGCAGCGATCACCACCGAACGGGCTCTTCCCTCTGTGCCGAGGATGTTTTCGATAAAGTCTTTCACTTCGCGGCCACGTTCGCCGATCAGCCCGACGACGATCACGTCGGCCTGGGTATAACGCGCCATCATGCCGAGCAGTACGCTTTTACCCACGCCAGAACCGGCGAACAGGCCCATACGCTGGCCACGGCCCACGGTGAGCAGCCCGTTGATGGTGCGCACGCCCACGTCGAGAACCTGTTCGATCGGGGTGCGCTGCAACGGGTTGAACGGGGCGGTGATCAGCGACGCACGGTAGCCGGTATCGGGTGCTGGCAGACCATCGAGCGGTTTGGCACCGCCGTCGAGCACCCGGCCAAGCAATGCCGGGCCGAGGGGTAACTGTTTGCTGGCGCTTTGCCCTTCGGGGGAGACGCGAGCATAGACCCGAGCACCGGGCACGATGCCGTCGACCTCTTCCAGCGGCATCAGGAACAGCCGCTGGCCGTTAAAACCGACCACCTCGCTTTCTACTTCCTGCACCACACCGCTGTCATGGCGTTCGATCAGGCAGGTGGCCCCCAGCGGTAACTGCAAACCGGTGGCTTCCAGTACCAGACCGGTAGCTCGGATCAGGCGGCCATAGCGGCGCACCGCGGGCGCACGTGCAATGCGTTTTTCCAGACTGTCCAGCGAGTTCAGCCAGCGGCCGAGACGAACGGTCATCACAGCTCTCCCGGGGCGGCCAGACGGCACAGTTCATGCCAGCGGGTGGCCAGGCTGGCATCCAGATCGCCTTCTTCTGCGCTGACCTTGCAGCCGCCTGGATGTAACTGTCCATCGGCCAGCAGCCGCCAGCCGTGCAGGCTGAGGGTCATGCCAAGCTGCTGCTCTACTCGTTCGTAATCATCCGGGTGTACGCGCAGTTGAGGTTTGCCGCTGAACATCGGTTCTTGCTGGATCAACTGTTGGATCTGGCCGAGCAGGGCGGTGCCGTCGCACACCGGCGCTTGGCCGATGACCTGTTTGGCCGCCGTCAGAGCCAGCTGCATCAGGCGTGAAGCAATCACGCTGTCGAGCGCGTCCAGCGTGTGCTGGAACTCGGTGACCAACTGTTGCCAATGTTCCGTGATCGGTTGCTGCTGCTGTTGGCCCGCCAGAATGCCTTGCTGACGGCCTTCCTCCAGCCCGGCCTGGAAACCGGCGTCATAACCTTTCTGCTGGCCCTCGGCAAAGCCTTGTTGCTGACCTTGCTGCTGGGCCTGCAAACGCAGCATCTCCAGCCGTTGCTGTTCGTTGATGCTGTCGTCCTGTGGGATGATGATCACCTCAGGTGGGCTTTCGGGTTCCAGCACCGGTTTGGGATCCGCCAGGTCGTTAAGCGACCAGGGCTGCCAGGGCAGGGTATTGAGGCGATCAGACATAGGTGTCCTCGCCACCGCCGATGATCATTTCGCCGGTTTCTGCCAGGCGACGTACCACCAACAGGATAGCCTTCTGTTCGTTCTCCACCTGCGACATGCGCACCGGGCCACGGTTGGCCAGATCGTCGCGCAGAATATCGGCGGCACGTTGCGACATGTTCTTGAGGAACTTCTCGCGCAGCGGCTGTTCGGCCCCTTTCAAGGCGATCAACAGGGATTCGCTTTCCACGTCCTGCAACAGGCGCTGGATGCTGCGATCGTCCACTTCGACCAGGTTTTCGAACAGGAACATTTCGTCGATGATCTTCTGCGCCAGCTCGCCGTCGTAGTCGCGCATGGCACCGATAACCGCCTCTTCCTGCTGGGTTTTCATCAGGTTGATAATCTCGGCGGCGGTACGGACACCACCCATTTTGCTGCGCTTGAGGTTCTGGCCGTCCAGCAGATTGTTCAGCACTTCGGTCAGCTCTGCCAGGGCGTCTGGCTGAACACCGCCGAAGGTGGCGATACGCAGCATCACGTCGTTGCGCAGGCGCTCCTCGAACTGTGCCAGGATATCTGCCGCCTGGCCGCGCTTGAGGTGAACCAGGATGGTGGCAATGATCTGCGGGTGTTCGTCGCGGATCAGATCGGCCGCGCTCTGCGGCTCCATAAAGTTGAGCGTTTCCATGCCGGAGGTGTCTTCGCGTGATTCGAGAATATCCTCCAGCAGGCTGCTGGCACGTTCTTCACCCAAGGCTTTAACCAGCACCGAGCGCAGGTAGTCGCTGGCATTGACGCTCAGCGCGGCATACTGTTCGGCATCGTCTTCAAACTCGCGGAGGACTTCCCCCAGCTGTTTGTGGGACACCTGACGCATACTGGCCATGGTGCCACTCAACTGCTGCACTTCCCGTGACGAGAGGTGTTTGAAGACTTCGGCGGCGCGATCTTCACCCAGCGTCATCAGCAGGATGGCGCTCTTTTCGGTACCTGTCAGGCTCATAGTTCGTTACTCATCCATTGACGGATCACCAGGGCGACCACGCGTGGATCTTTATCGGCCAGTTCGCGGATCCGCTGGCCCTGGACTTCAGCATTGACGCGCTGCTGTGATTTCTTATGCAGCGCCTGCTCTTCATGACTTGGTTTGTTCACCTCAGCCGGGCGACTAGCTGGCGTATTGGCAGCGACCACTGCAGCTTGTTGCGCCGCCTGACGGCTTTGCAGCTGCGGACGAACCAGTTTGCGCCACAAAATCCAGGCCACCAGCAGTACCAGCAAATAACGGCCTGCGTTGAACAACTGATCGATAAACGACTGTGACTGCCAGAAAGGCAACTCGCCGCCGGTCTGCTCTACATCGTTGAACTGGGTGTTGACCACGTTAAGCGTATCGCCACGACTGCTGGAGTAACCCATCGCTTCACGGACCAGCGATTCCACCTGGGCCAACTGCTCTTTGCTCATCGGCAGCGGTTTGCCGTCCTTATCGGTGCCCAGGGTGTTGAGCACCACGGCGACCGACAGGCGTTCCACGGCTCCAGCCTTGTGCTGGGTATGACGAATAGTGCGATCCACCTCATAGTTGGTAGTTTCATCACGGCGACTGTTTTGCGCTACGTTACCGCTAGCCCCGGTACGCGTGCTGTTATTGGCGTTGTTTGCCGTGGCTGGCGTATTAGTATTGCCCGCAGCTGTAGCTTTTGGTGTTTCTATCGGTGCAGTCGGTGCTGCACTCGGCTGGTTGGAAAGGGCACCCGGTACGCCGCCGATCTGTTGCCCGCCGTTCTGTTCACTCTGGCTGAGCTGTCTGGAGCGTATTGCGGATTTATCCGGCTGTTGGTTGGGCTGGTACTGTTCGTCGGTTTGCTCGCGGGTGGAGAAATCGATTTGTGCCGTTACCTGTGCACGCACGTTCGCGCTGCCGACAATCGGTGCCAGAATGGCTTCAATACGGCGCTGATAGCGGTTCTCAACCTCATTGGCGTACTTCAACTGTGCGGCATTGAGATCGCGCCCGGTGCCGTCGGATTGGGTCAGCAGGCGGCCAGCCTGATCGACCACCGTGACGTTGCCCGGCGGCAAACCGGCCACGCTGCTGGACACCATATACACCACGGCATTGATCTGGCCGTCATCCAAGGTGCGTCCAGGTTGCAGCGTTAGCGTCACGGATGCAGAGGGGTTCTTTTGTTCGCGTACAAACAGCGAAGGCTTAGGCAGTGCCAGATGCACACGGGCATTCTGTACCGGCCCCAGGGATTCGATAGTGCGTGACAGTTCGCCTTCCAGCGCGCGCTGGTAGTTGATCTGTTCGCTGAACTGGCTGATGCCGAATTTTTCCTGATCCAGCAGTTCAAAGCCGACGGCACCTCCCTTAGGCAGCCCCTGTTGCGCCAGACGCAGGCGGGTTTCATGCACCTTCTCCGCCGGGATCATCAACGCCGAGCCGTTCTCGGTAAAGCGATAGGGGATGTTCATCTGCGTGAGTTGCGTGACGATGGCGCCGCCGTCGCGATCGTTGAGATTGCTGTACAGCACGCGGTAATCCGGGCTTTTGGCCCATAGCGTCAGCGCAACCACGATGGCGATCGCTGCCGAGGCCGCGATCAGCAGTGGAATTTTAGGGTTGGCACGCAGGCGATTCCATAGGGCCAGCAGGCCGTTATCACGGCTTTCACCATTCATGCTGGTACCCACTCTAGTGGGTTCGAGGTATGGCTAGCGTTGTTGTGTGATGACAAAACAGACTCCCTGATACACAGTTCTTTACGGCCTAACAAAAGCGCCCCCATTTTTGGGCATGCCATTATTTGCTCTTGGAGCCAATTTCGATGGCCCGATAAACCGGTGTTTTTGCAGTTAATTAGCCGCTTTAGCCGGAAAACACTGTGGTAGGGTGTGCAGCATCGGGATCATGCAGGCGAATGAAGGCGCGGTTTTCCCGCCGTCTTTCAGGCCGCCGCTTGAAATCCATAGGGTAGGAATGAAGTGACGAGGTCATGATGGCAATTCAGGGTATTGAAGGAGTGGTGCAGCAGTTGCAAGCCACGGCGGTTCAGGCTGGAGCGCTGCGACAAAACGATCCGGTGCAGGGAGCAAGCTTTGCCAATGAGTTAAAGGCGGCTCTCGGTAAGATCAGCGAGACTCAACAAACTGCGCGCCAGCAAGCACAGGATTTTGAATTGGGTGTGCCAGGTATCAGTTTGAACGACGTGATGGTCGATCTGCAAAAATCTTCGGTTTCATTGCAACTGGGTGTGCAGGTGCGTAATAAACTGGTTGCGGCTTATCAAGACGTCATGAATATGGCGGTCTAGGGGTAAATAAAGGGTGGCTATAGCACACAACAGATAATCTGTTCTGTATTGGCGTAAGCCTCCCTAATGTGATTCTCAGTGGTTTTCGACCCGTTTGCCCAATCAATAAATCATGGCAAGCCGGTGTCTTGAGCGTCGGCGGTGTTTTTTATGGGCAACGCCAATCTTTTTACTATCAATAACTTTGGCATGTTTCTTAAAGGAAAAAAGGCATAAAACAGTCAGCGATGCTACCAAATACTCCATTATCTTATCCTCCTTGAAATTGGTTAATTAAGCTAATATTTGTAGTTATTGTCCTAAATGTCAATTAACCGGGGTGTAAATTAGATATATCCTTATGGCACCCAGGAGCTATCTTATATTTTTATCTGGAGTCGTTCTTTGTCGATCGTAGCCTATGTAAAAAGTATTGACTGACGGTGAGGAGATTGAGTCTCATTCAAACACTGGCTGAGAACTGCGAATTGTGTAACTTAAAGAAATACCTCTGTTTTATTGAAAGACCTAATTCCTGTTGTGCGGTGGTTGTTATTTTTTCGACCGTGCTTTGGAGTATGCTGATGCCGTTGTGGATAAGGTGAAGGATACACAGCTTTGGCAAGGATGTTATTTTTTCTAGGAAATAATCGCGCTAATAGTATTTATTCGGGAAAGGTGATGAGCACTAAAAGTGAAGTAAGATGGCGTTTTTTCAGCATTGTCATGTTAATTGTGTTGGCCGTATTGACCTATGTGTTAGTTAAGCTCAACTGATGTACGGGCCACTCAGGGTGGCCTTCGTCACATCCTCAGCCTGCCGTTGTTAAAACCAGCACCTATTCCTCTACCGTATTTAGCCATGGATATGCCGTGGGCTGCGCGGCGGTGGGCTGCATAATTCGCTGGTGCCCACGGATGGCGGTAGGTGCGAAGCCGAATCGTTTACGGAAGCGTTCGGCAAAACGAGAAGAACTCTCATAGCTCACATATTGTGCAATGGCGGAAATCGGCCAGTCTGTGGCCTGCAATAGCAGCAGCGCGCGGCTCATACGTACATCGATCATCAGGCTGCGCAAGGCGCTATTCTCCGCCGACAGTTTACGCCGCAGCACCACCTCGCTCATCATCAGATTTTCAGCCACTTCGGCGGCGGTCCAAATCCGTTGCGGATCGCTTGCCAGCAAGCGGCGCACCTGCTGGGTCAGATTATTGACTTCCTGATGAATAAAGCGAATCCCCAGGTGTGCCAGCCAGAGTAGGATTTCGCACATTTTATGGCGGATAATCATCTGGGGAAAACGATCGTGCAGCGTCAGTGCCAGCGCCGCGGTTTCAAAACTGTGCAAGAACGGGCAGGGCAGCTTCGTCAGCGTCGTGACGCCGGTGAAAGGGAGAGGCGGCGCGATAGGCGTATTGGCTACCGTATCAAACAGCAAGGGATCGCAAATCAGCAGTTGGCAGCTGAATATTCCGCTGTCTGAAAGGCTATTAATCACATCTGCGGTTAGCCCACCTTCTACGATCAACAGTTCCCCAGCGCGAGCTACCACCTCCCGCTGCTGCCACCGTATACGTGTTTGCCCTTGCTGGATCAAAAACAGATGCGTCTGCTCAAAATAGAGCGACGGAAGTCGCAGTTCAGTATGCTGAATGATGTGTGCTGAGGCACCGATCCCGGGACAAAAATTAATTAAGCGTTCCATCAATATTCATTTCATCGTTATTATCTACGAATATCTTTACGCTTTGCTGGGGGATGGAGCAACATTTTTTCGCCTGTTGCCGATCACAACTCGGTAATTTACTTGTCAAGAATCAGTTTCCTGTTGAACAGAAAACGTCCGTGTCGGGATAAAGTGTTATCCATTAAATCGGCAATAGTGCCAGCGGTTTGCATTTTCATGCATTACCTGCCATACGAATTATTCAAATCTCATGCGTTTATATTATGGTGCAATGGGATAATAATAGTGTTTTATCCTATTAATTACTTAGGACAGACGGTAAAACATAAGATTTATCTTGGTTGTGGCTCACCAAGCAGCAAAGCGCGGTCATGGAATTGACCGTAGGTGCTGTTGACCACGCTCTGGCGGGTAGACTGCCCGATCAACACCGTTAACTCGTCCATGCGCAGCTGCATTAGTCGCTTCAGTTCGGTTTCGTTTTTGAGGATTTGCTGCAATTTACCGCGTAAAATATCCTGCAAGCTCGAAGATGGCTCAGGGATACCCGCCAGTTGGGCGGTTTTTTCTACCGCCTGGACATAGATGATCTCCATTTCAATCAGCGCATCCCACTGGCCAGCCTGCGCCAGGGTGATCATCTGCTCGCTCAGGGTATGGATCTGTTGATAGGCCGATAGCAGTTGTTGGTGGTGTTCCATTATACGCCGTCCTGAACGGGTTGATAATTGGGGCCAATTTGGCGCCAGGCGTCGGCAATGTTCTCCAGCAGCCCGCTGACTTCGTCAAGGGCCGCGACATCATTGTGCAGGTTAGCCTGCATCAGACGGCGTTTCATATAGTCATATAAGGCTGCGAGATTATCGGCGATCTCCCCCCCCTGTTCATGATTGAGGCCATTTTTTAGCCCGTTATCAATGATATTAATTGCTTTTGAGATCGCCAGCCCCTTGCCGGCGATATTCCCCTGATTCATCAGAATGCGTGCACGAAGCAGGGCGCTGAGCGCCCCGTCGAATAGCATTACGATGAGCTGGTGCGGGCTGGCACCCATCACGCCACTTTCTACACTAACCTGGGCGTAAGCCTGGGTTCCGCTGCGGTTGTACATGCTATTTTACCTGGTTAACGCGCCTATTTAGACGTGAACTGTTGGGTTAAATAATTACTGGTACCATTCAGTTTCGACATCATGGTATCCAACTGAACAAATTGCTGTTTGTAACGATCGATAGAGCTTTGAATGCTTTCGGTCACGCGGGTGATTTGGGTATTCAAACGGTCGAGGTTGGTATTGATACTCTTGGTCGAGTTCTCAATCACGCCACCGGCCTTGATATAGTTTTGGATCTCATTGTGGATTTCCGTCGCCATACCGCTCTCCTTGCCATCACCCGCGAAGAAATTGGCCACCTGATCGGGTTTTTCATCGATCGCTTTTTTCAGCTTTTCGCTGTCCAATTCCAGTTTGCCGGTTTTGGTATTGGTAGTAATACCCAGGTTGCCCAGGCCCTTCAGCTCCGGGTTATCCTGTGCGGCGCTCAGCGCACTCTTAATGGAGGATTGGATGCCGCGCAGCGTATTGTCGCCCAGCAATGCCCCATTTTTGTTGTTCTGTGCTTCGCCACTCTTTACTGGGGTGTATTTGGTCAGGGAATTAAAGGTATCCAACAGCGAGTTATAGCTATCAACCCAAGCCTTGACCTTGTCCGAGGTGCCGCTTTTATCGGCGGTGACCACCAGGTTCTGCGGTTCGCCCGGTTTGGTGGTGGTTTTCAGATCCAGCGTCACCCCTTGCAGGGCGTCGGCGACCGAATTGGTGCTGCGCTTGATGGTGGTGCCGTTAATGGTCAACTCGGCATCCTGGCCTTTGACCGTTTCCTTCATCGCGTTGCTGGTGCTGGTAGGATCATAATTTAAGATCGCCCCCAGTTTATCGTCATTATTGACTTGCACCTTGACCGTATTTTTTTCGCCGGTGGTGGAGGAACTGATGGCCAACTGATAGTCGTTGTCGCCCACGCGCATGATGGTGGCGTTCACCCCGGCTTTGGCGCCGTTAATCGCATCACGCATTTCCAGCAGTGAGGTTTGATCGTCACCTAGCGGGATTTTGACCTCTTTGGGCGGGTTGCCGGCGGTGATCGAAATCGAACGATCGCTGGCGCCGCTAGTGCCCAGCTTTTCCGCTTGATCTTTAATATCGGCCTTTGTCGTCAAGGTTTGCGGCTGTGCCAGGTGCAGCACCTCGACGCTATAGTTACCCGGGACCGATTTGGCGGTGGTAGTCACGTTAAACTGATCGTGAGTGGTGGCGGTAGTATTGTTAAAGAATTCTGGCTTGGCCAAATCCTTGCTCAGGTTATCGAATTTTTCCAGCGAGCTTTTCAGCGTGCCGTAGGCAGTCAGCTTGGCGTTATAGCTGGTTTGCTGAGTAGTATAAGGTGTCAGACGTTGTTGTTCCGCCTTGGTCAGCTTGTCCAGCAAGCCGTTGAGGTCCAGCCCTGAGCCGATGCCTAATGAACTAATCGATGCCATTCGTGATTCTCCTATGGTCAATGACTTTTACGCTCTATGCGTTATCGGCTCAGTATTCAAAAAGTTTACGGATAAATAGAAAAAACGATGGCGCAGTAGAAGAGGGAAAAACAGCGTTATTCGCGCCATTGGCGAAAAGTGAAAAAAACGCAAAAAAAATCTAAAGGTTGTGGGGGGAGCGCCGATACCTGAGGAGACGGTGGTTGACGCCGTGGACCAACAAGGTCCGAACCCTTTAATTGTGAATGCGAACGTCGCAACTGATTCGTAAGGAAAGCAAATTATGGCACAAGTAATTAATACCAACAGCCTGTCGTTGATGGCGCAGAACAACCTGAACAAATCTCAGTCTTCTCTGGGGACCGCTATCGAGCGTCTGTCTTCCGGTCTGCGTATCAACAGCGCGAAGGATGATGCTGCGGGTCAGGCGATCTCTAACCGTTTCACCGCTAACATCAAAGGCCTGACTCAGGCTTCCCGTAACGCTAACGACGGTATCTCTCTGGCGCAGACCACTGAAGGCGCACTGAACGAAGTCAACGACAACCTGCAGAACATCCGTCGTCTGACCGTGCAGTCTCAGAACGGTTCTAACTCATCCAGCGACCTGCAGTCAATCCAGGATGAAATCTCTCAGCGTCTGAACGAAATCAACCGTATTTCAGAGCAAACCGACTTCAACGGCGTGAAAGTGTTGAGCAGCGACCAGAAACTGACCATTCAAGTCGGTGCCAACGATGGTGAAACCATCGATATCGATCTGAAAGATATCAATGCCAAGACTCTGGGCTTGGATAAGTTCAGCGTAGCAAACCCAATCGATACTGCCAAAGTGGGCGGAACAGCATTGACTGCTGTTGATAAAATGGGGCCACCGGCTATTCAGGCTGATGGTAACGCAGCGACAAAAACCAGCGATGGCAAACTTTACACTGCGAATGGCACTGATTTCTTTGTAAAAGCTACCGATGGTGCTATTTACGATGCAACGGTTGCCACTGACGGTAAAGTGACCTGGGATTCTACCACTGCGACCACTAACCCAACCGCAGGGATCAAGGAACAGGCTCAAGTTAAAGTTGGTACCACCGCCGTTACTGGCCTGACCGGTAGTGATGAACTGCGTACCTATACAGATCCAGCCGGTAAATCAGGTTATATGGTTAAAGGTAAGGATGACAACGGTAACGACGCTTACTATGCAGCTACTGTAGATGCATCTGGCAAAGTAACCAAAGGCGCGCAACAGTCTACCGATCCAAAAACTGCTGACCCACTGGCAACTTTGGACAAAGCTCTGTCACAGGTTGACGGCCTGCGTTCTTCCTTGGGTGCGGTACAGAACCGTTTCGATTCTGTAATCAACAACCTGAACAGCACCGTTAACAACCTGTCTGCTTCCCAGTCTCGTATTCAGGATGCTGACTACGCGACCGAAGTGTCCAACATGAGCCGTGCCAACATCCTGCAACAGGCTGGCACCTCTGTTCTGGCCCAGGCTAACCAGTCTACCCAGAACGTACTGACCCTGCTGCGTTAATCGACTTTCTCCGATTAGCCTTGTCATCCAAACCCTGCTTCGGCAGGGTTTTTTGTCTTCTGCTGCCGTCTGGGTTTTTACATGGCACAAATAAAGCCCGTTTTGTACGGCTGTTCAGACGATTGGTATTGCGCCTGCTACGGATAATAGTCATGACTCCGTTATCCGCAGGTTAGACATAGTGAGCGATCTGTATACCGCCGAAGGCGTCATGGACAAAAATTCTCTCTGGCTGCGCTACGTTCCGCTAGTGCGCCACGAGGCGTTGCGCCTGCAGGTTCGGCTGCCCGCCAGCGTGGAACTGGACGATCTGCTGCAAGCAGGGGGAATAGGGCTGTTAAACGCCGTTGAGCGTTACGATGCCCTACAAGGAACGGCCTTCACGACCTATGCCGTGCAGCGTATTCGCGGTGCAATGCTCGACGAGTTGCGTAGCCGCGACTGGGTGCCGCGCAGCGTACGCCGCAATGCTCGGGAAGTGGCGCGCATGATGCAGCAGTTGGAACAGCGGCTTGGCCGCCCGGCCAGCGAAGTGGAGGTGGCACAGGGGCTGGATGTCTCGCTGGACGAGTATCGCCAGATCCTGCTGGACACCAATAATAGTCAGCTATTTTCCTACGACGAATGGCAGGAAGAGCATGGCGACAGCGCCGAACCGGTGCTGGAAGGTCATGAAGCTGCCAATCCGCTGCATCAACTGTTGGAAGGCAATCTGCGCCAGCGGGTGATCGATGCCATCGAGGCGCTGCCGGAACGCGAAAAACTGGTGCTGACGTTGTATTACCAGGAGGAGTTGAATCTGAAGGAAATTGGCGCAGTGCTTGATGTGGGTGAGTCGCGAGTCAGCCAGTTGCACAGCCAGGCGATTAAACGCCTGCGGGCACGTCTGGCCCAGAACAACTGAGCCCCAAAGCCTGCCTCCCTAACCAACCTGATTACTGCCGCAATAAATGGACTGCAAATGATGCCAGGAAAACAGTTGAAGAAACGGCCACTCAGCCGCTACCTGAAAGATTATAAACACAGCCAAACCCATTGCTCCCAGTGCGAGAAGGTGCTCGACCGCATGGCGCTGGTGTTCCGTGGCAAGATCATCAATAAGGAAGCCATCGCCCGGATGGATCAGCCGATTGACGATCTGGTCTGGCAAAACGTGCAAAGCGAGTTGACCGCGCTATGCCGGTTTTGTAGTGAAATCTCCTGTAATAGTCACCCCAGCTACTTCGACATCATGGCGTTTAAACAGTATCTGTTTGAACAGACCGAGATGAACCACAGCACCATCCGCGAATATGTCGTGCGCCTGCGGCGCCTGGATGAAATGCTGGTGGCACACAACTATCCTGCCGATCAGTTTGCCAGCGCGTTCAACCATCAGCGTATTATTGACGATCTGCCACCGGCGGCGAGCGATAACTATCGCATCGCGCTGCGCAAATACGACCAGTACCTGGCCTGGCAAAAAAGCTACTGAGTGATCTGACCCGGTCGGTTGGCCGGGTTACCTTGCACCCACCCCCACGAATAAAGAGTGATTATTCAGAGCACATCTGATAAATCTATCACTCAAACACCGTTATTTTATTCCCTGGGGGAAGTTGTGGATCTGCAACAGCAACTGGCGCAATTCCCGCGCCTGGATTTGGTTGGCTCTGCCACGCCGCTCGAAAAGTTATCCCGCCTTTCAGACTACCTTGGCCGCGAAATTTATATCAAACGTGACGACGTCACGCCGATGGCAATGGGTGGCAACAAGCTGAGAAAGCTCGAGTTTTTAGCCGCCGACGCGGTACGCCAAGGGGCCGACACCTTGGTTACTGCCGGTGCCATTCAATCCAACCACGTTCGCCAGACTGCCGCCGTGGCGGCCAAGCTCGGCCTGCAATGCGTTGCGCTGTTGGAAAACCCCATCGATACCAAAGCGGAAAACTACCTCAGTAACGGTAATCGTCTGCTGCTCGATCTGTTCAATGTTGAAGTGGTGATGTGCGATGCCTTGCACGATCCGCAGATGCAGCTGGCCGATCTCGCCACACGTTTGGAAGCCCAGGGTTTCCGTCCTTATGTCATCCCCGTAGGTGGTTCCAACGCGCTCGGCTCATTGGGCTATGTGCAGTGTGCGCTGGAAATTGCTGCGCAAAGCCATGGCGTTACCTTCAGTTCGATCGTGGTGGCATCCGGCAGTGCCGGGACGCACGCCGGTCTGGCGGTGGGGCTACAGCAACTGCTGCCTGAGAGCGAACTGATTGGCGTGACCGTTTCCCGCAAGGTGATCGATCAGTTACCGAAGGTTGAACAGTTGCAAAAGGCGGTCGCCTGTTCGCTGGATATTGACGAGTTGGCCCCCATTACCCTGTGGGATGACTATTTTGCCCCGCAGTACGGTATGCCGAATGACGAAGGTATGGCGGCGGTGAAGCTGCTGGCGCAGCAGGAAGGTGTGCTGCTGGACCCGGTCTATACTGGTAAGGCGATGGCGGGGTTGATTGATGGCATCAGCCAGAAACGTTTTCGCGATGAAGGTCCGATCCTGTTCGTGCATACCGGTGGGGCACCGGCGCTGTTCGCCTATCACCCGCAGGTCTGATGCCGAGCACAGTTGTTATTCCATTTAGAACTATAGTTATTAGGTTATATTCCTTTATGAAGTATCTATGACTGTTAAAGTCATGAAATCAAAAAGATAAACAACAGATGGGGTGTCTATGGTCTTTTCAAAATTTCGTCGTCAACTGCTGCTGGGTGTGATGGCCGTGGCGCTGACCACCGGCTTGAACGTGAAAACCTACGCGGCCGATAACTTGCTCGATCAGGTCAAGCAGCGCGGCACGCTGATCGTTGGGCTGGAAGGCACCTATCCGCCGTTCAGCTTCCAGGGCGAGGACGGCAAACTGACCGGCTTCGAGGTGGATTTCGCTAATGCACTGGCGGAACATCTGGGGGTGAAGGCCAAGCTCAATCCAACCAAATGGGATGGCATGTTAGCCTCGCTGGAGTCCAAGCGTATCGACGTGGTGATTAACCAGGTCACTATCTCCGATGAGCGTAAGAAAAAGTACGATTTCTCTACCCCGTACACCGTTTCCGGTATCCAGGCGCTGGTGAAGAAAGGCAATGAAGGCATTATTACCAAGGCCGACGACCTGAAGGGTAAAAAGGTCGGCGTGGGTCTGGGCACCAACTACGAACAGTGGCTGCGTGACAACGTGCAGGGTGTTGATGTGCGTACCTACGACGATGACCCAACCAAGTATCAGGATCTGCGCGTAGGCCGCATCGATGCCATTTTGGTCGACCGTCTGGCGGCGTTGGATCTGGTGAAGAAAACCGGTGATACGCTGGCTGTCGCTGGCCCGGCATTCTCTCGCCAGGAAGCTGGTGTAGCGGTGCGTAAAAATAATCCGGAACTGCTGGCCGCTATCAATCAGGCGATTGCCGAAATGCAGAAAGACGGGACGTTGGCTAAGATCTCTGAAAAATGGTTTGGCGCGGACGTAACTAAATAATGCAAGAGAGTATTCAACTGGCGCTGGATTCAGCGCCATTTTTATTACGGGGTGCGCTGTTAACCCTCCAGCTCAGTCTGGGTGGTATGGCGCTCGGTTTGATCCTCGGGTTTTTGCTGGCGCTGATGCGCCTTTCGCCGTTATGGCCGATCTCCTGGCTGTCACGAATCTACGTTTCCCTGTTTCGCGGTACGCCGCTGATCGCCCAGCTGTTTATGATCTATTACGGCTTACCGCAGTTTGGCATTGAGCTGGATCCGTTCCCGGCGGCATTAATCGGCCTTTCGTTAAACACCGCAGCCTATACGTCGGAAACGCTGCGTGCGGCGATTTCCTCGATCGATAAAGGGCAGTGGGAAGCGGCGGCCAGTATCGGTATGACGCCTTGGCAGACCCTGCGCCGGGTGATCCTGCCGCAGGCGGCTCGCACCGCGCTGCCTCCGCTGGGCAACAGCTTTATCGGTTTGGTCAAGGATACCTCGCTGGCGGCGACCATTCAGGTGCCGGAGCTGTTCCGTCAGGCGCAGCTGATCACCTCACGTACGCTGGAAGTGTTCGCCATGTATCTGGCGGCATCGCTGATCTACTGGGTGATGGCCACCTTGCTTTCCGCGTTGCAGAACCGCCTGGAAGCGCACGTTAACCGTCAGGATCAGGAGTAGCCGATGAGCGCCATCGAAGTCAGACAGTTGGTTAAAAAGTTCAAAGGGCAGACCGTATTACACGGCATCGATCTTGAGGTGAACGCGGGTGAAGTGGTGGCGATTATCGGGCCGAGTGGTTCCGGTAAGACGACCTTGCTACGCAGCATCAACCTGCTGGAGGTGCCGGATTCTGGCACTATCCGTGTCGGTGACATTTTGATCGACAGCGCTCGCCCGCTGAGCAAACAAAAAAATCAGGTACGGGCCCTGCGCCAGCAGGTGGGCTTTGTGTTTCAGAGCTTCAATCTGTTTCCCCACCGTTCGGTGCTGGAAAACATCATTGAAGGACCGGTGATCGTTAAAGGAGAGGCCAAGGCCAGCGCTGAAAAGCTGGCGCGTGTCCTGTTGGCAAAAGTGGGGCTGAGCGGTAAAGAGCAGGCTTACCCTAAACGTTTGTCCGGCGGCCAGCAGCAGCGCGTAGCCATTGCCAGGGCGTTAGCGATGCAGCCCGAGGTCATTTTGTTTGATGAACCGACCTCTGCGCTGGATCCTGAACTGGTTGGTGAAGTGCTCAATACCATTCGCGCCTTGGCAGAAGAGAAACGCACCATGGTGATCGTCACCCACGAAATGAGCTTTGCCCGTGATGTGGCCGATCGCGCCATTTTTATGGATCATGGCCGCATTGTCGAACAGGGGCCCGCGAAGGCGTTGTTTGCCAACCCGCAGCATCAGCGAACCAAGCAGTTTCTGGATAAGTTTCTCAATCAGTGAGTTTGTCAGGGGGCGATGCCCCCTTAACCTCGTTACCCTGCCTTTAACAACTCATTACGCGCTGCGGCGGCGAGAAATGCGCTGCGGCTGCCATAACCCGGGTGCTGCTGCACCAACGAATCAATACGGTTGAGCAACCTGTGGGGCAACGTGATATTGATGCGTTCTGCCCGGCCATCGAACTTGTCCATATTGATATCCACCAGTAACCACTGGCCGCCATTAAGGGCGTCGTTGCCCTGAGCCAGATGGAAGGACACTGCTTGTGGGCGTGGAATGGCCTGATTCTCTTCGCTCAATAATTCAAAGTGGGCATCCAGCGCGCTTTTGGCATCCTGGAAGGTCTGATCGAGACTGTCTCCGGCAAAGTAGCAGCCTGGCACATCGGGAAAAAAGCCGCTGGCGCTGCCATCGGGCTCGGCATGTATATAAGCGGGATAAAACATAGTGTTACCTCGTCATTGCGAAATGGTCTAGGAATTAAGCAACCCTGCATCCTTCATGATTTGCCGCAGCGTTCCCAATTTCACATCCTTATTGGGATGAGGCACGGTGATCACCAACGGTGAGTTGGGGTGTTTGAATTGATGGTGGCTGCCTTTGATCCGTTGTAAAACCCAACCATGGCATTCGAGTCGTTTAATCAGTTCTGAACTTTTCACCTGTTCATTCCTTATAATACACACCATACACATTTATTGGCAAGGAGATGAATACGGTATCGGCTGACTTTTGTGCAGGCAATAAAAAACCCCGCGTCAATGCGGGGTTTGCGAAGAGGCTCGCAATTGGGGCTGCCATCTTCATTCTGCCAGGGCTTTTGGGATGTTCGTGGTGCTACTGGCTACTCAACAGAATCTATTAGTGAAAGGCAGAAGAGAATTCGCAGACCACTTCCTTAACGCTGCTAATCTTGCCAATGCCGCCAGCGGCGCCAGATACCGTGATCACCCCATAGTGGTGGTCTCCGTCTAACATACCTGTCTTGATGATGCCCACTTCGCTCTCGCCGCGTCCCGCGCGGATACTCTCGGTGGCGATGACGCGAATATCTCCCGCCGGAGTATTAATTTCAACCAACTCCTCAGACTGAACGTCGACAATCGCTTGCTTGGTATTGAGGCTGGCAGGGGATTCAAACGTGGTGATAAAACGTGTGCCGACATAGATCCCGGCAGCTCCCATTGCCATGGCCGCCTTTGCGGTTTTCAGGTTATAGATACCTCCGGCGGCAATCACCGGGATTTTGACCACATCGGTGACCTGGGGCAGTAAAACCAGGGTGCTGATACGGTGTTCACTCAGGTGTCCTCCAGCCTCATGGCCGGTGACAATGATCGCATCCACCCCGATATTTTCCGCCATGATGGAGTTCTCAACTGTCGGTGAGATTTCGCGGTGAATAACGATAACTCCAGCCTCTTTCAGCCTGCGGATGTATGCTTCACCTTTGGTAATATCCTTACCACTGGTTATGACGATGTTAATTTTTTCCTGCAGGATGGCCTCCAGTAACGGCTCGGCGTATTTAAAGCTGATATCGACTCCTTCGATGGGCAGGAGATAATTAACGGCAAAGGGTTTATCCGTTAAGCTTCGGGTTTTCCTTATTTCCTGGCGGAAAGCTTCTACGGTCGCAACTATTCCGCCATTGGCAACCTGGCGTCCGGCATTCGGGCCTAATACTCCCAGCCCCCCAGCGTTGGATACCGCAGCGGCCAGTTCGGCTGAGTTCAGCCACACCATGGAGGCTTGGATAACCGGTGTTTCGATCGCCAATAAACTCTGTAATTTCATGATTCCATTCCTTAGTAAAGTTTTGCGCAGGACGATCCTTACAGGTTATGTAACGATCGTTATTTAATGACCATACGCGCAGAGTGGCGATGATGCAATCATATTTTGTAATGATCGTTATTTTAAGTGGTACCATGGTATATACTGGGGCAATATTTTATAGTGATCGTTACATAAATGGTGTCACCAAGGCCCAGGAGCCCTATACATGAGAAAGGATCTACCGGAGCGGCCTGCACGTGGCAGGCCTAAAAAACTCGATCGCGACGATGTGCTGGAGAAGGCTATGGGGTTGTTCTGGCGCTTTGGCTATGAACCTACGTCGATGTCTCAACTGATTGAGGAAACAGGCACCAAACCCTCTTCGCTATACGCTGAGTTTGGTAGCAAGGAAGGCTTATTCTGTGCGGCGGTGGATAAGTATCTGGCCACTTACGGCCACGCCAGAGATGTAATCCTTGAACAGGACGATCTCCCTTTGCCACAGGTGATTGAGCAGTTGCTGCGGACTTGCGTTGATTGGTTTACCGACACAGAGACTCCCGCCGGCTGCTTTATGGTTGTTGCCACTTTTGGGATGTCTGCTGAGGATGAGGCGTTATTTAACCAGCTTAGCCAGCCAAGAAATTCCGCAGAGAAAAAAATTGTCGAGTGCCTGGAGCTGCGCGTTCGCCGGGGAGAACTGCCGGAAAACACCAACTGTGCTCTGTTGGGTAAGTACATTGCCAATGTCATCCAGGGCATGTCTGTGCAAGCCCGCAATGGCGCAACCCGAGAAGAGCTCTCTGGGTTGGTGGATATCTTTATGGATCAATGGCAAGCGATATCCTCATCCTGACGGCTTTTGAACTGCCATACCTCAGACAATAAAAAACCCCGCATTGCTGCGGGGTTGGCGATGTTACTCGAAATTTGGCGATTAACCGATCGTCATCAGGCTGGCGTTACCCCCGGCGGCAGCGGTGTTGACGCTTAATGAGCGTTCGATCAACAGGCGCTCCAACAGGATATTGGTTTCACCGCGAGCGAAGCCCTGCACCGAGACAATGGCACCGCTGCGTTGAGCAATCTGCTCACACAGGGTGCGCAGCTGATCGGCGTCGCCGTGATAGATGGCCGCATCAAACTCGACTTTATCCTGAGCCCAATCCTTGGTGAAACCGATCCGTGCCTGTACGGCGGCTGGCAAGCTGCGATACAGCGTACGCTGCAATTCCGCTTCCGGCCACAGCGCCTGGCTGCCAACCGCCAGCACGGCGGCCAACTGGTTCAGCGCATCGGCGTTGTTGTCCGCCAGGCACAGCACGCGTTCACGTGGCAGCAGGGCGTAAGTGTTGCGTTCCCCGGTTGGGCCTGGCAGCGGGCGAACGGTGCCACCCTGACCCAGTTCGGCGTATTGTTGCGCCAGAACTGCCAACTCGCGATGGTTCTCTGCTACGGCCCATTGTTCCAAAGCCTGATGCGGCACAAGCAGCGTAGGGCGCACGCTAGCCTCCAGAGGACGCTCGTTATCCTGGCGATTCAGAGTGCGCTGCACGGCATCCTGTGGACGGCTGGCCAGCAGGCGGTACAGATAGAGTGGACCACCGGCTTTCGGCCCGGTGCCAGATAATCCCTCGCCGCCAAACGGCTGCACGCCTACCACTGCACCCACCATATTGCGGTTAACATACAGGTTACCTACCTTGGCATGATCGGTGACTCTGGCGATGGTTTCATCGATACGCGTATGGATACCCAGCGTCAGACCATAGCCTGAAGCATTGATCTGATCGACCAACGCGCCCAGGTTGGCACGTTGGAAGCGAACCACGTGCAGTACCGGGCCAAAGATCTCTTTTTGCAGCTCGTCAAAGCTTTCCAGTTCGATCAGCGTTGGTTTCACAAAGGTGCCGCGAGCCCACTCTTTTTCATCATCTCCCAGGCTTTTTGCCGCCTGATAAACTTTGCGGCCCTTGGCACGCATGGCCTGGATATGGCGTTCAATGCCGGTTTTGGCTTCGGCGTCAATCACCGGGCCAATGTCGGTAGACAGGCGTTCCGGGTTGCCCATCCGGCATTCGGCCATCGCCCCGCGCAGCATTTTCAGAGTGTGTTCTGCCACGTCTTCTTGCACGCAAAGGATGCGCAGGGCAGAGCAACGCTGCCCGGCACTGTCGAAGGCGGAGGCCACGACGTCGGTCACCACCTGTTCGGTCAGGGCGGAAGAGTCGACGATCATCGCATTCAAACCGCCGGTTTCGGCAATCAACGGCGTCGGGCGGCCTTGAGGATCAAGGCGGCCTGCAATGTTGCGTTGCAGAATGCCCGCAACGTCGGTAGAGCCGGTGAACATCACGCCGCGTACACGGGAATCATTGACCAATAGGGAACCGACGGTTTCACCCTGGCCAGGCAACAGTTGCAGAACACCCTGAGGAATACCAGCCTCTAGCAGGATGCGTACCGCCTGGGCGGCGACCAACGGCGTCTGTTCTGCCGGTTTTGCCAGCACGCTGTTACCGGCGGCAAGGGCGGCGGCAACCTGACCGGTGAAGATGGCCAGCGGGAAGTTCCACGGGCTGATGCAGACTACCGGCCCTAACGGGCGATGGCTGTCGTTGGCGAAGTCGTCACGCACTTGGCCAGCGTAGTAATGCAGAAAATCAACCGCTTCACGGACTTCTGAGATGGCGTTATTGAAGGTTTTACCCGCCTCACGCACCAGGATCCCCAGCAGGCTTTGCAGTTGGCTTTCCATCAGCTCTGCCGCGCGTTCTAAAATGGCAGCACGTTCGGAAGGTGGGGTAGCAAACCAGATCGGCCCGGCAGCGGCAGCAGAGTCTAATGCCCGGCTGACCTCACCTTCGGTGGCCTCACGCACATAGCCGACAATATCACCCGGTTCGGCTGGGTTGATCACCGGTTGTTCAACTCCTTGATCCAACGGAGCATCAATAATCGGCTCGGCACGCCATTGTTGGCTTGCGCTGGTGAGCAGGGCGCTGGACAGCGAAGCCAGCCGCTGTTCGTTGGCAAGATCCAGGCCGCTGGAGTTAACGCGTTTTTCACCATATAGCTCACGCGGCAACGGAATGCGCGGATGCGGTAAACCTATGCGGCCTTCGCTAGCCGCCATGGCCTCGACCGCGCTGACCGGATCGGCTACCAGTTCGTCGAGCGGCAGGGTGGCATCGGCAATACGGTTAACGAATGAGGTATTGGCCCCGTTTTCCAACAGACGGCGTACCAGATAGGCCAGCAGCGTTTCGTGCGTGCCGACTGGCGCATAAATACGGCAAGGGCGGTTCAACTTGCCGTCGGCCACTTTACCTACCACCTGTTCGTACAGCGGTTCGCCCATGCCATGCAGACACTGGAATTCGTACTGGCCAGGATAGTAGTTATTGCCTGCCAGATGATAGATGGCGCTGAGGGTATGGGCGTTGTGGGTAGCAAACTGCGGATAAATCAGGTTCGGTACCGCCAGCAGCTTGCGGGCGCAGGCCAGATAGGAAACGTCGGTATACACTTTGCGGGTATACACCGGGTAACCTTCCAGACCATCCATCTGGGCGCGCTTGATTTCGCTGTCCCAGTAAGCGCCTTTAACCAGGCGGATCATCAGGCGACGACGGCTGCGGCTGGCCATATCGATCACCGCATCAATGGCAAACGGGCAGCGCTTCTGGTAAGCCTGAATAACAAAGCCAATGCCGTTCCAACCGGCCAACTGCGGCTCAAAGCACAGCTTTTCCAGCAGATCGAGGGAGATTTCCAGGCGATCGGCCTCTTCGGCATCGATATTGATACCGATATCGTATTGGCGCGCCTGCAACGTCAGCGACAGCAAGCGTGGATACAGCTCTTCCATCACGCGATCGTACTGGGCACGGCTGTAACGCGGGTGTAGCGCCGAGAGTTTTATCGAGATGCCCGGGCCTTCATAGATGCCACGGCCATTGGAGGCTTTGCCGATAGCGTGGATTGCTTGCTGATAGGAAACCAGATAGGCCTGCGCATCGGCTTCGGTCAGTGCGGCTTCACCCAGCATGTCGTAAGAGTAACGGAAGCCTTTGTCTTCCAACTTACGTGCGTTGGCCAGCGCTTCGGCGATGGTTTCACCGGTCACAAACTGTTCGCCCATCAGGCGCATCGCCATGTCGACCCCTTTACGGATCAACGGCTCGCCGCGCTTACCGATGATGCGGTTCAGTGCGCTGGAGAGATTGGCTTCATTATGGGTAGATACCAGCTTGCCGGTAAACAGCAGGCCCCAGGTTGCGGCGTTGACGAACAGCGAAGGGCTGCGGCCAAGGTGGGAGTGCCAGTTGCCGTTGCTGATTTTGTCGCGGATTAACGCATCGCGCGTTGGCTTGTCTGGAATACGCAGCAGTGCTTCGGCCAGGCACATCAGAGCCACCCCTTCCTGAGAAGAGAGCGAAAACTCCTGCAGCAACCCTTGCACCATACCGGCACGACCGTTGGCACTCTTCTGGTTACGCAGCTTTTCGGCAATGCCATAGGCCAGTTTATGGGTGGCCTGTGCCAGATCGGCAGGTAAACGCGCCTGTTCGAGCAGCATTGGCACCGCTTCAGTTTCCGGGCGGCGGTAGGCGGCGGTGATAGCCGCACGAGTGACGGACTGCGGCAGGATCTGTTCAGCAAACTCAAGGAAAGGCTGATGGGACTCTTCTGGCACCTGCGGCGTAACATCATCCGCTTCTGCCTGGTTGGTTGCGGCCAGCGTCGGAATTTCTGGCAGATCGGAACCACTCTCCAGACGCTCAAGATAATTGAAAATAGCCTGCTTGATTAACCAGTGTGGCGTGCGGTCAATTCGTTGTGCCGCGCTCTTGATGCGATCGCGGGTTGCTTCATCGAGCTTCACGCCCATTGTGGTAGTGCCCATGCCAATCCAGCTCCTGTGTTTGGAACCCCTCCCAACCGGCGAGATTAGGGGCGCTCCGTAGAGTAATGAGGTTTTTGATGCCGACAATATCCTGCATGTTGCAACTTTGTGCAACCTTGTTAAATGTGGCCTGGTGGCGAAGTGTGACTCCAATCGATTTTTTAACATCTGAGCACTGCGGATGACGGGCAGATAAGCGGGGTTGTGGTGTAAGACTAGGGTATTTCCCTGTATTAATCAGGGTTAAGTAAGAGGTGCAACTCACTCCTGCTGTGATGAGTACAACCTTGACAGCCAATAAATGTGAGCTGGCGTGAGTTTCGTGTGACTTTTTTGTTAAATCTCTTGTTGGTTGTTGACTGCCTCAACTAGGATAGCCAGCGTTCAGACCATGATGGGTATAAACGCTGTTCGCTCGCCACCATCGCAATGCGCCTCGTTCCGGCACTTGGCGGGTGAAATTACTGACATAAAAATACCCGATAACTTTCAATAGGCTGCTAACATACGGCGGCTTGAAAGGGAGAAGGGAATAAGAATTGGAGAGTTTAAGATAATGAACACACCTATGCTGGTGACCTTCGTGGTCTACATTCTTGGGATGGTAGTGATCGGCCTGCTGGCCTATCGGGCCACCAACAACTTTGACGATTACATTCTGGGTGGCCGCAGCCTGGGCAGCGTGGTGACCGCGCTCTCCGCCGGAGCATCCGACATGAGCGGCTGGCTGCTGATGGGGTTACCAGGTGCGATTTTCCTTTCCGGTATTTCGGAGAGCTGGATCGCCATCGGGCTGACCATCGGTGCCTACCTGAACTGGAAGCTGGTGGCAGGGAGGTTGCGCGTCCATACCGAAGCCAACAACAATGCCTTGACGCTGCCGGACTACTTCACCAGCCGTTTTGAGGATAACAGCAAACTGCTGCGGGTGATTTCCGCCATCGTGATCCTGGTGTTCTTCACCATCTATTGCGCTTCCGGCATTGTGGCCGGTGCGCGCCTGTTTGAAAGCACCTTCGGCATGACCTACGCTACCGCGCTGTGGGCCGGAGCAGCCGCTACCATTCTGTATACTTTTATCGGCGGGTTCCTGGCGGTCAGTTGGACCGATACCGTGCAGGCTAGCCTGATGATTTTTGCGCTGATCCTCACGCCGGTGATCGTCATCTTCGCCGTGGGCGGCATCGACAGTTCGATGCTGGTGATCGCGGCTAAAAACCCGGCCAACCTGGATATGATGAAAGGGCTGAATCTGGTGGCTGTCCTGTCGTTGCTGGGCTGGGGCTTGGGCTACTTTGGTCAGCCGCATATTCTGGCGCGCTTTATGGCGGCGGATTCCCACCGCACCATCCGTAGCGCTCGCCGCATCAGTATGACCTGGATGATCCTCTGCCTGGCGGGGACCATTGCGGTTGGTTTCTTCGGCATCGCTTACTTTGCCAATAACCCGGATCAAGCGGGCAATGTGACGCAAAACGGCGAGCGGGTCTTTATCGAACTGGCCATGTTGCTGTTTAACCCATGGATTGCCGGGATCCTGCTGTCGGCTATTCTAGCGGCGGTGATGAGCACCCTGAGCTGTCAGCTGCTGGTCTGTTCGAGTGCGATCACTGAAGACCTGTACAAAGCCTTCTTGCGCAAAGGGGCCAGCCAGCGTGAGCTGGTGTGGGTAGGGCGTGCGATGGTGTTGGTGGTGGCACTGGTGGCGATTGCCCTGGCGGCTAACCCGGAGAACCGCGTGCTGGGTCTGGTAAGTTATGCCTGGGCCGGCTTTGGTGCCGCATTTGGCCCGGTGGTGCTGATTTCGGTGATGTGGTCGCGCATGACCCGTAACGGCGCGCTGGCCGGTATGCTGGTGGGGGCGATCACCGTGATCGTCTGGAAGCATTACGCCTGGCTGGATCTGTATGAAATCATTCCAGGCTTTGTGTTTGGCTGTATCGCCATCGTGGCGGTTAGCCTGATGGGGCGCCAGCCTTCGGCAACCATCACCAAACGTTTTGATCTGGCAGAGGCTGAGTTCAAAACGGTCTAAATCCGCCTTAATCTCTCCCCGGCAATCGGGGAGAGATCCGCTTTCCTCATTACTACTCTCACCAAGCTGTAACAACTAGCGACATTTGATTAATAAAAATCACACTTCCGCCTCTTGTTTTTCTTTTCAGTAGAATGATAATCACTATCGTTCTGGTTTACTTTTCTTTACATTGCCGCAGCCTGGTCGATTCGGCGCCAGCGGCTGACTACAAACGCCTTTTCAGGGGTTAATATTCTATGTTTGTTCCTTTCCTTATCATGTTCCGTGAGGGGTTAGAGGCTGCGCTGATCGTCAGTTTGATCGCCAGCTATCTGAAGCGGACTCAACGCGGTCAATGGCTTGGTGTGGTATGGATTGGGGTGATCGTCGCCGTTGCTCTGTGCCTGGCGTTAGGTATCTTCATCAATGAAACCACCGGCGAGTTTCCACAAAAACAGCAAGAGCTGTTTGAAGGGCTGGTAGCGGTGGTGGCGGTGTGTATTCTGACCTATATGGTGTTCTGGATGCGCAAGGTTTCCCGCTCGGTGAAGGTGCATCTTGAAGGGGCGATTGATAACGCCCTCAACTCGAGCAAAAGGCAAGGGTGGGCGTTGGTGGCGATGGTGTTTTTTGCCGTTGCCCGTGAGGGGCTGGAGTCGGTGTTCTTTCTGCTGGCTGCGTTTCAGCAGGATGTGGGCATTGCCGCGCCAATCGGTGCCATGCTCGGCCTGGCGTGCGCCATCGTGGTGGGCATGCTGATCTATTGGGGCGGCATCAAACTGCATCTGGCCAAGTTCTTCAAATGGACCAGCCTGTTTATTCTGTTCGTGGCTGCGGGCTTGGCCGCCGGGGCGATCCGTGCCTTCCACGAGGCTGGATTATGGAACCACTTCCAGGATATCGCGTTCGACCTCAGCAACCAGCTATCCACGCATTCACTGCTGGGCACCCTGTTAGAGGGAATGTTTGGCTATCAGGAAGCGCCATCGGTCAGCGAAGTGGCGGTCTATTTCCTGTATCTGATCCCTGCTCTGATTTTCTTTTTCCTGCCGCAGCGTACGGAGTCCTCTGCGATCCCGGCGCAACGCAAGACACATCACTAATTTAATAGGGAATTCCGTATGTCTACTCCGTTATTTCGCCGCAAGGCATTGCACGCCGCATTACTGGCCGTTCCTGCTTTCGCGCTGAGTCTCAACGCGCTGGCTGCGGATATCCCTCGGGTTTTGGTGACCGTTAACGACAAACAGTGTGAGCCGATGCAGTTGACCCTGCCCGCCGGTAAAACCCAGTTTGTGGTGCATAACACCAGCCAAAAAAACCTGGAGTGGGAAATCCTCAAAGGCGTGATGGTGGTGGAAGAGCGTGAAAATATCGCGCCAGGTTTCACCCAGAAAATGACGGCAAACCTCGAGCCGGGCGAATATGACATGACCTGTGGGCTGTTGAGCAACCCGAAAGGCAAGCTTGTCGTCACGGCTGCGGGTGCGGTAGCTGATGGCAAACCAAATGTGATGGATTTGGTTGGCCCGATTGCCGAATATAAAGTCTATGTCACCAAGGAAGTTGAAGGGCTGGTCAAGCAGACCAAGCTGTTTACTGATGCGATCAAAGCCGGTGATGTGGCCCAGGCCCGCAAGCTTTATGCGCCAACCCGTCAGCACTACGAGCGTATCGAACCTATTGCCGAGCTGTTCTCCGATTTGGACGGCAGCATCGACGCCCGTGAAGACGACTATGAGAAAAAAGCCGAAGATCCAAAATTCACCGGTTTCCACCGTCTGGAGAAAGCGCTGTTCGCCGACAACACCACCAAGGGCATGAATGAGTATGCCGATGGTTTGTACAAAGACACGCTGGAGTTGCAAAAACGTATCGGTGAACTGACCTTCCCGCCAAGCAAAGTGGTGGGTGGTGCTGCTGGCCTGATTGAAGAAGTGGCGGCCAGCAAGATCAGCGGTGAAGAAGATCGCTACAGCCGGACCGACCTGTGGGATTTCCAGGCCAACGTTGATGGCGCCCAGAAGATTGTGAACCTGTTGCGTCCGCTGTTGGAAAAGGCCAACCAGCCGCTGCTGGCGAAGATCGACGCCAACTTTAAAACCGTCGATACCATCCTGGCTAAATACAAGACCGCAGAGGGTTATGAGTCTTACGAGAAGCTGACCACCGCGGATCGTAATGCGATGAAAGGGCCGATCACTACGCTGGCAGAAGACCTGTCACAGTTGCGTGGCGTACTGGGTCTGGATTAAGGCTGAGCATGATGAACTACAAGACCGGCCCGCAAAACGGGCCGTTTCCTCAAGATGAGCAGGCCGCTTCGCCTTCGCGCAGGCGGTTGTTGCAGGGTTTGGGCATGATGGGCGGTGCTCTGGCGTTGGCGGGGCCATCCCTGGCACGGGCTGCAGAAGAGCCGCTGGCTACCTCGCAGGACGAACGCTGGCAAAAACAACCGTTCTATGGCCAGCACCAAGCTGGTATTTTGACGCCACAGCAAGCGGCCATGATGCTGGTGGCTTTCGATGTGTTGGCGACCAACAAACAGGATCTTGAACGGTTATTTCGTCTGTTGACCAGCCGTATCGCGTTCCTCACCAGCGGCGGTAAGGCACCGGAGGTCGATCCCAAGCTGCCACCGTTGGATTCGGGCATCATGGGGCCGGAAATTTACCCTGATAACCTGACTATCACCGTTTCCGTTGGCACCTCGTTGTTTGATGAGCGCTTTGGCTTGCAGGCGCAGAAACCGCTGCACCTGCAAACCATGACGCGTTTCCCCAACGATTCACTTGATGCTGCCCTGTGTCATGGTGACTTGTTGCTGCAAATCTGTGCCAATACCAATGAAACGGTGATCCACGCGCTGCGCGATATCATCAAGCATTCGCCAGACTTGCTCAGCGTGCGCTGGAAGCGGGAAGGTTTTATCTCGGCACACTCGGCCCGCAGCCGGGGTAAAGAGACGCCGATTAACCTGCTGGGTTTCAAAGACGGCACCGCCAACCCAAAAACCAGCGATAAGCCGTTAATGGATCAGGTGGTGTGGGTCGGCGATAAGGTGGGGGAACCTGCGTGGGCCGTTGGCGGTAGCTATCAGGCCGCGCGTATCATTCGCTTCCACGTCGAATTTTGGGATCGGACTCCGTTGCAGGAGCAGCAAACCATCTTTGGCCGTGAAAAACACAGCGGCGCGCCGTTGGGGATGAAGCACGAGCATGACGAACCGGACTATGCCAAGGATCCGGAAGGTAAGCTGATCCGCATGGATGCCCATATTCGGCTGGCCAACCCTCGCACACCGCAAACCCAGAGCAGCCTGATGCTGCGCCGTGGCTACAGCTATTCGTTGGGCGTTTCCAATTCGGGGCAACTGGAGATGGGCCTGTTGTTTATCTGTTACCAGGCAGACTTGGAGCAGGGTTTCCTGACAGTGCAGAAACGGTTGAACGGTGAAGCGCTGGAGGAATACGTCAAGCCTATCGGCGGCGGCTATTTCTTTGTGTTACCGGGCGTCAAGACGAGTGGTGATTATTTGGCCAGCGGCTTGCTGCAGGTATGAACAGCTAAGTTTTTCAGCAAAACAGAGAAGCGCAGCGCAAAAGCTGCGCTTTTTTTATCTGCTCAATTTTTAATCCGGAAACCTAAATGTCATTCGCCGGGATTAATATCAATGCATTGATATTTAACATTAAAATAATTTAATGCCAAGTCGTTTTCGCTTTGATATAGTGGTGTTGCAGCGGGTTAAAACAAAAAATATTAAATTTTTTTACATTTTAGCAACGCGGCGCGGTTGAATGTCATTATACTGTAATCATCTGGCGGTAGTTTTCACACGGTGCACAGCTCAATGCTGTAAATATCACTGCGGGGATCGCTAATGGTAAAGTCCTTGGTTGGGCTACAAACAACAAATAACATACCTTCCCTGATTTCTCGTTGTAACGAGGGCTCTCTCTACGACTCTCAATTTCTGACCGACTCTTGGCTTTCCTTTCGCATTAATCCGGCTGACACACACTCTTGTTTTGTACCAACCTCGTTGTTCTGTGAAAAAGAGCCGCGCCTTTTGGCGGCTAGGTGTTCACGTCATTCAATGGCTTTAAAGGGGGCCACAACCTGATACGTGTGTAACATAATCGCTCGGTGTTAGCTGCCCTGCGGTAGGTGAAACAAACTGTAAGGTGCCACTATGGGAAGACAGAAAGCAGTGATCAAAGCACGTCGTGAAGCCAAACGCGTCATTCGTCGTGACGCTCGTAGTCATCGCCAGCGTGAAGAAGAAAGCGTGACCTCGCTGGTACAAATGGGTGGTGTGGAATCTATCGGCATGGCTCGTGACAGCCGGGATACTTCTACCATCGAGGCTAGAACCGAAGCTCAAGGTCATTACTTATCAGCCATAGAAAACAAGCTGTTGATATTTGCTACGGGTGAGGCCGGTTGTGGTAAAACCTTCATCAGTGCAGCCAAGGCAGCTGAAGCCCTGATACATAAAGAGGTGGATCGGATTATCGTCACTCGTCCGGTTCTGCAGGCGGATGAAGATCTTGGCTTTTTGCCGGGGGATATCTCTGAGAAGTTCGCCCCTTATTTCCGGCCGGTGTATGACATTCTGCTACGCCGTTTAGGATCGTCGTTCTTGCAATACTGCCTGCGCCCGGAAATTGGCAAGGTAGAGATCGCGCCTTTCGCCTATATGCGTGGGCGTACCTTCGAAAATGCGGTAGTCATCCTGGACGAGGCCCAGAACGTGACGGCCAGCCAGATGAAGATGTTTTTGACCCGTCTGGGCGAGAACGTCACGGTGATCGTGAACGGCGATATTACCCAGTGCGATTTGCCACGCGGCGTGAAATCCGGCCTTAGCGATGCGCTGGAGCGCTTCGAAGAGGACGAGATGGTCGGCATTATTCGTTTCGACAAACAGGACTGTGTGCGCTCTGCCTTGTGCCAACGCACGCTTAATGCTTACGATTAATTTGTCTGAAAGCTTGCAAAAGGCCACTTCGGTGGCCTTTTTTATGCCATGAATGACATGGAATATAATGTAAAACAATGAGTTAAATTCCACCGTAGGTGCCTGTAAGACCTTAAAAACGACTCAAGTGTGGACACTATGTGGATGCTCTATTCTTGACTGAGGTGTTTAGTGCTGCCGTTGATGAAGGTGGTTTAGCGGCGTACAACGTTGGGCAAGTTGGAGCACAGACGTGCTGCGTGATGTTCGGCTCGTGCTTGTTGTGCGTTGATTAGGCTCTTTTGAAGTTAAAAAGTGCCTTTGGCATGACTCGGAGTTCTGTCAATAACTGTGGGAAGGTTCAGCGAGAACCGAGACCAGATATGCAGGTAGCAACGCCTGAGTACGTCACGGTGGTGATGAAATTGATTGGGGGCGGGGATGTTAGTTGGAATGACCCAGACGTCACCAAGGTGCTCCTTAATGCGCTGAGTCTGACACATACTTTCTTATTCATTGGGTGTGGTGTTAATGATCCTGATATTAGGCTCCTTTTAGAAGACTCATTTTTTAAGCACGATGCAACTAAACCCCATTTCATGGTGACATCAGATAAAGGTATTCATAAAGAGATGAAACCGATTGTTGAGAACACTCTAAATTTAAATATTCTACAATATAAGAATTCTAAAGGGTCTCATGATGTGTTGACTAATAGTTTAAATCAGCTCGTACATTTAGTTGATGAGCATAGGCAAGGTATTAAGGAAACAATGAATTGGTAACTGATGAATGAGAGCACATGAATTTTCATGTGCTCTTTGATATTACTCTTTCGGGATGAAGGTAATGCTGGCGCGGGTTTTTCTGGGTCATACAACTGCATGAAAACCGACCCATGAAGCGGGCAGGCGTGGTGGGGATAGCATTGTGCGGAGAGTTAATTTTTTTAAAAAATAATTGTTTTTTCGCGTTGTGGCGGCGTTGGATTTGTGAAATTAAATCAGAGGTGGGGTAAAGGATCACGCATCGTGACGGGCGTCTGAGAGCGTTACAGAGTGGTATAGAAAAGCCGCCTAAATTGTATCAATTCAAACTAGATCTGACAGTTACCGCGTATAGAACCAACCTTATCTGACAGTCGGCTTTGAGCTGTGAGTTCAATGGGTCGAAGCAACGCTATCCTTAAACGAGGGGGACGTTGCCATGAAACGAAGAACGCGCATTTACTACACGCCAGAACAGAAAGCGATTATCTGGGATAGGTATAAGCAAGGTGATTCCCTGCATGATATCGCCAGAATGTTCGACAGATATCATTCTTCTATCATGCCCACTATCCACCAGACTGGTGGATACCGTCCCCCTGTCCGAAAGAGGCACCGGTTAGCGCTTTCGCTTGATGAGGAGATATCCAGAGGACTGGTAGAAAAACGCAGTATCAGGGACATTGCTTATAAATTATCAAGAGCCCCCTCAACGATTAGCCGCGAGATCAAGAGGCACGGTGGTGCAAAACAATACCGTGCAGCAAAAGCGGATACTGCTGCGTGGGAAAGTGCCCTGAGACCAAAACCTTGCAAGCTAATTGAAAGCCCCACATTGTGTAAAATCATTGCAGAGAAGATGCATCAGGACTGGTCGCCGGAACAAATCGCCGGTTGGCTGAAACGCTGTTATCCGGATAATCAGGAAATGCATGTGTCACACGAAACGATTTATAAAACGCTTTTTATACAAACCCGGGGAGCATTAAAAAAAGAACTGCAGCAATGCCTCAGAAGCGGAAGAGTAGTGCGTAGATCCAGAACGTCATCGCTAAAAGGGAAAGGATTAGGGTCAATCCCTGATGCGATACCTATCAGCGAAAGGCCACCTGAAGCCGCAGAAAGAGCTATACCAGGTCACTGGGAAGGTGACCTGATCCAGGGCTCGAAAAACTCCTATATCGTCACCCTCGTAGAACGCCATTCCCGCTTTGTTATGCTGGCCAAAATCAGGGACAACAAGACCATAACGGTCATATCTGCACTTATCAAACAAGCCCGGGAATTACCTGTTGAACTTTATAAAACATTAACATGGGATCGGGGCGCTGAAATGACCAGCCACACCCGGTTTACTGTAGCCACAGATATACAGGTTTACTTCTGTGATCCTCAATCCCCCTGGCAACGTGGCTCAAATGAAAACACGAACAGATTGCTCAGGCAGTATTTTCCAAAAGGAACTGACTTATCGGTTCACAGCCAGCAAAGACTAAACAGTGTTGCCAGGCAGCTCAACGAGAGGCCAAGAAAAACGTTAGACTATGAATCACCCGCTGAGCGTTTTAACCAATGTGTTGCATCCATCGGTTGAACTCACAGCGAGGAGCGGACATTGGCAATTAGTCCGCAACTATTGAATGTATTACTAACGACCCTTTTATCTTCAAAAAGATTCCAGAAGACATAAAAATTATTTGTTAATAGCACCAATAAGTATTAACTGAATAAAAAGCTTTAGAATATCATCTAAAGCTTATATTGCACTCTAACATTAATGCAGTACTTTATTTAAAGTTGCATTAAAATTCTTCAAGCTCTCAATGACTTGATCAAATATAAAATCTAAAGCATGGCTATAACCTGATGCCAAAGTTGCGCTATCAAAACCAAGACTAGCTAAATGTTCAATGGATTTATTGACTGCTTCATGAGCTTCAGCGTTCCTCAAGTCATTATTTATAAATAGAGCTGCTAACGTATGATTGGATGAATTATAATTTGCAAGTTCATTGGCATGTTTTAGCGCGGATTGATCTTCATTTTGTTCATTAATAACCTTTGTAAGGTTTAATATTCCTTGCAATAACTTTAGCGTTTGCAATCTTTCAATATCCTTAGCCTTTACACCCATAGCAATACTTAATTTCTTTAATGAACCAGTTTTAATCTTATTAATGATCTCGTTTATAGTCTTGCATCTAGCCAGGAAATCTTGCTCTTGCATATCGCTTGAGGCTACATGAGCAAGCTTTTGCAGTACAGGATAGTTTCTAATACCTTCATCATCAAGTTCATCTCTGTTGTATTCAAAAATATCAGAACTCGACAGGGGAACATCTAAAACTCTACCTAGAGTTACTAGGTTTTCATTAAGCTCAGCTAGTTCTCTAGCAAATCTAAAAGTCTTAGAAACAATATGCTCATCATCTAATGAATTAGCATCAATAAGGCTTTGGTCTTTCGCATAATCAAATACATGATATATTTCCTTTTCTGGAACTCCTCGGTAAAGCTCATAAAAAGGTATTTTCACTAAGTTTCTTCCGACTCTGACACAGTCTCTAAATGCCCATTGCCCGCCATAGCTAGGGTCTGCATGATAGTGATTACCATCAAAAAATGGAATGGCTTCGTATGTCTTATCTTTCTCATATTTAGTAAGAAAAGCATCATCAACATATACGTATTCGCCACTACGATAATCGGTAGCTTGTGACATTGTCATCGGTGACTTGTGACCGGGCCATACTAATGTGTTGACGTCTAATTCAAAGCAAAGCTCTGGCTGAACAGATTGAACAGTTCCCCATGCTTGAAGCAATATCCTATCTGTATGATCAACTATTTCAAATTCAATCCAAGGAAGTTTGATTCTAAAGTGATTAGAACCTGATAAGAGTTCGAGTACCTCTTTAGTTCGTTCGATATAGGCTTCGAAGAAGAAAACTTTTACTCCAACACAACCTTTCATCCATAAATATTTTCTGAGGTAATCATTCCTCATCGTCCATTTAACATCTTTGTTGCTTTTGAAATAATATTCGCTTGAGACATCGCCTTGTGCGACTCCATATGATGGCGAAGAAACCTCATCAAAAATTACTTTTTGTTCATCATCCCCTATGAGCCTTGGTTTCAATCCCAGTTTCATCCAGACATCTTCGGCCAAAAAAAAGGAGTAGTGAAGACTTGAACCCCAAGAAGCTACAATATACCCATAACCGGAGATAGATATATCTGTACCCCAAGCCCCACCTTTCTCTGTGCAGTCCAGCGTGGAAAATGTGACGACACCTTCACAGGATTCACGTAACACACTTAGATTTGCGACATCATCCTCGGGAACTACGGCCATGATCATATGAGTGTAATCATAATCATCTTGATATTTATTTCTTTCGTACCGATGGGTTACAGTAACATCTCGCTGGGGGTTAGAATTGTCTTCAACAAATAATAGATCCTTTAAACCCTGAGGTATTTGCTCAGCCGGTAAAGGAAGCTTTGATAAATAATCAAGCACTTAATAGCCCTCCGTGATAACCATGAGTATTTGCTAACACAGTAATCATATCCATTTTGGATGGTATGTGTCTAACCTACTTTTGTCCATAGAATCATTGCAGGGCTGTAAAATTTATAAAAGCAGAAACTACTATGTACCTGTTGCTGAGTAGCACAATTATTTTTCAAACCGTCCGCTCTTGGCACAGGGCTGCTGTTGCAGCCCTGACAACTTTAGACTTCAATCGATTCAGAGATCTCTAAAGCATCATCTACTTCAATGCCCAGATAACGGACCGTGCTTTCCAGTTTCTTATGGCCCAACAGAAGTTGGATCACCCGAAGATTCTTGGTTTTCTTGTAGATCAGGTAAGGTTTTGTTCTTCTCATGGAATGTGTGCTGTAAAGCGAATCTTCGAGACCAAGCTTTTCTACCCACCCATGAAAGATTCGGTTGTATTGTCGGGTTGATATGTGCTGGTTAGTTCCGACCCGAGACCGGAACAAGAAGTCTTTACTGTGCAAATTGCCAAGCTTTATCAATGCAGCCACAGCTTCTCTTGTCCCTTTGGTTATCTCAAATTGCACAGGGCTGCCGGTTTTCTGTTGCAACACCGTTGCTCTGCTTGAAACCGAGCTACCATATGCCACATCAGATACTTTGAGTTTGACCAGATCACAGCCTCGAAGCTTACTGTCCAGGGCCATATTGAACAGAGCTAAATCGCGCGTTTTACCTTCCAGTTCAAGCCGAATTCGGATCCCCCAGATATGAGATATCTGAAGTGGTCTTTTTTGGCCGATGATACGGTCTTTGTTCCACGGTGACGTGTTCATACTCAAATCTCCTGCAATGTGGGAGATTTGAGTATGGTTGTCCCTTATGAGCGAAGAGCGGAAATTCATATTATTATCACCGTTGGCGCATTACTAACATGATCCTGAGTTAATCAACGGGGTGCAGGTCATGAGTTCTTAGCCCTATCACTGCAAATGAAAATTTCTGCAATTGCAGAAATTAAACACTATAAGGAGATATGATACTTTATGGCTTAGAAGTAATAAACAACTTAACTTTAAATATATTACTCTTAAGGTTAAATTAATTTTTTTTATCTAGTGGGCTCCAATATATATATTTTCTTACTTTGTGATTATAAATTGCCATTTCGTTACCAATAGATCTAATAAATTTTTGATCAATGGAAAATGGCTCATGTAGGATTTCCCCAAAAAAAACATCTAAAACAGAAAGGCAACTTATATGGTCAATGTATCTTAACTTGGAAATAATATCTGAAATTGTATCAAACAAAATATCTCTAAAATGATGATAATCAGAGTTGATAAAGTTTTTATTAAATTTCCTTAGTTCAATGCAATCCATGTTCCAAATGGATTTCCCAAAGATGTATATAAAGAAATGTATAGAAGTTGGTCTCATCAAGCTTAAATGATGCTTACTTTCGATATTTGGATCATTTTTCATCAACCATTCATGTGCGCGTTCCAATTCTTTCATAATGTCGTATTCATTATGTTTTTCACCTTGGATTTTGCTTTTAAGTTGAACCGTTTCAAGTAAATTAAAACGCGCTATTAGTATACAACCTATGTTCCGAAATACGTGTTGCTCTTCAGGAGGAATATGCCCGGTTTTAATTACAATTTTAGCAAGAGTATCAGCGAGTGATAACCAGCGTTGATTGAATTCTCCCTCTGACAATCCTAGTTCAACTTCAACCAATTGAGGTATATCAGATGTATTGGATTTGCAATCTACAATCCAATTATTAAGGTTTTTTATTCTGCAATCATATCTCTCTAGTTTTTCTTCAAATTTTTTTCTGGCTAATAGTCCGTTAGAGTAAATATTTTTTAATACGGTTAGTTGTAACAAATCGAATAACTCTTGGTTTTTGTCAGTATAATGTATATTGTTACCAACAAGTAGTAATTTATCAAATCGTGAGATAAGGCAATCAAAATATAACTTTATAGAGTTTAAATCAGAGTAAGTATAAAAAAGCTGATATGCTTTATTTTGTAGTAGCTTAAAAAGTAAATCATAAGCAAATGGTATAATCATTATGCGACGAGACTCAGTATCATCGCCGTCCTTTTTTCCTTGGTCTAGCTCAAAATAAAACATTTTGATAATAGCACTATTCTCTCTTGCTTTATCTAATTCTAGCATGTTGAAATCCACAATATTATCCATGCTTGCTTTATTTGACAGTTCAGGTTCAATATATTGAATTAGATCTTTCCATCTGTTATTTATTGATGAGAGTTTGTAGGATAAAACCAATAGCTTATATAAACCTGACTTTGCTTGATCCTTAAGATGAGTAGCTTTTTCTATCTGAATAAGGCTTAATATTTTTTTTACTTCTCTGTCATAGTTATAAGAGTCTCTATTATTTGCTGTTTTACCATATTGATTATGAAGGTAGTCTACTAATGACTCAACATTTAGATCGGATGGGCTTAATGGTAGTGGATTTGAAGCTTCATAGCGACTAGGATAAAGTAACACTAGATATCGATCAAATGATGTATTACATAGAAGAATATCTTTCTCCAACTGGTCATCAAAATCTTGAATTCGAGCATCATAGAACGGTGGGTTTTGTCCTTCAATAAGATGATCGTAAAGCGATCGATATAGTGGAGAGTAGTATTCTGGAGCAGAAAAATGACTTGAATCATTTTTTTTCAAATATCTTTCTATACATTCATTTCTTAATTTTTCATTAATCTTTGATTTTTTCATAATCATATCCATTTAAAAATGGCTGTAGTTACCTACAGCCATCAATTACTACGCATTAAACGCCGGGCCTCGGCCACGATTTGCATTAATACGGCTATAAACCGATGCTTGGCTGAGGTTAAATTTCTTTGCAATTGCTGGCACGTTATGCCCTTTATCATAAAGGTACTGCATACAACGATCTTGTTCAACTCTTGTAAGACCTTCGATAAAAAGGGCCTCGAGAACATCATCATTCATTGTTCGAAACATTTCTTAGCTCCTGTTACGTTTGTGTGTCGAGATAATCTTACTTAACAGAAAAAAAAATCATATAGACAGCTTTTTCCGGAAAAAATTAATATTTAAAATCAATGAATTAACATGTGTTTCGTCACTCTAAGTTGAATTGCGGGATCTTAGTAACGTCCGTTAATGGCACAGAGCTGCCTGTCAGATTGGCTCTGTGTCGTACCCGTGTCAGGTCAAGTCGTGACTAATACACCTAAATTGGGGCTGTAGGGTTACTTGTCGTTGTTGTTGAAGGTGTATTTTTTAAACCGGATGACCTCAATCCCAAGCCAGTCATTAACCTCCTTGATGCGCTCCTGAAGCGGTGTCAGCTCGTTGCGCACAAAGACCTTTGCCGCTTTCTCTACGTCTCCAGTTGACCCGACGTTTTCCGGCTTGCCACCCATCAACTGATAGGGGGGGATACGGTGGGCGTGCTTCAGGTCAGCCGCGCTGACTTTTTGATGTTAAAGAAATCGTCTTTGGTGGCCACTTCACTGAGCAGCACGATTTTAATCCCGTCGTGCTTTCCGTTCGGCACATAGAAAAACAGGTTCTTGAAATTACCCAAACCCTTTGAGTTACTCATCGCTTCGCGCAGCGCATCGACGTCGTTGGTGCCCTTGGCCACATCAGTGACCTATATGATGCAATCAGTATGCGCAACCGCGGGTGTGTACTCTAGGTACTGGCTTGAATGCTGTGTTTAACGTAAATCAGTTAGCGGTTAGCTGCAATAGAGTGAGAGGTTTCAGTACCAGTGACGGCTAGCCAGTGGCCTGCGCGGGTTAGGTTGCGGTGTTTTTGATCTTGTAAGTTAAGTCAAATAAGCAATAAATATTAAGCATTAATGATTGCAAGTTTATTTATTTAATCAATAACCTAGTTATATCACGCTAATTTTATTTAGTTGGTTGATTTTAATAGGGTTTTGCCAATTAAGTATGGGGGGCGAGTTTTAGTGTATGGACATAATTATTAATATATAGTAATACTGATATTAATAAGGGACCTGACAGGAGTTAGGGATATGACAACCAGGGCAGACATAGAAAAAGGCCGATTAATCTACACCGAGCATCTTGGGTGGATTGATAAAGGGCATGCTAAAGGGGATGATGCCAGAGCATTATGGGGGCAGTTGCTTAGTGAGCCACACAATCCCTTGCTAAAGAATTATTTTTTGGTTAATTACTCCCAGGCCATGGGGAAAGCATTTGCTGGTGTCAGTATTCGCACTGGCGTTCGGGCACAATGGAAAGTCAAGAAGGGATTGTCGATAGAAACCAAACGATCCATAGCACTTTCAATAATGTTTTATGTTTCGCTAAAATTTGAAGGGCTGCAATCGAACGCTTTGTTTTCCCGCGTGACGGACAGTGGTTTTAGCTGTGAGGATCTGGTATCAAACCTTTTGGGATTTTACTCCGTAGTTCTTCCCCGTAACTACATGGCACTCATTAGGCCAAAGCCAAAGGAATATGCACAGAAAATATGGGACTATTATGGCCCTGTTGGTCGGTATAAAAATAATGAGTTAAAAGCGATTGTTTTCCCCGATCCTGAAAGATTTCCCAATAATGCATACCCTTATAAAAAAGGGCTCCCATCTTATCTGTCGTCTATCAAGCCATTCTCCTCCTATGAGAGTGATTTAGTAATAAATACGCTTGATGCTAACGTATTCTTAGGTGTGCGCTAATTGAAAACAATGATGGCTTTTATTATAGCGGTGTTTTTTGTTATTTTTTATTTGGTGTGGTTATGGACTATGCCTAATGTTACTTACACTGATAAAGAATTCTTAAAATACTATCTTCTGACGTATGCGGAGATAAGAAATGCCCCGAGGCTATCAGAGGATTATTACTTTGAGTATGGGCCCAGTGATGAGTCCGATCCTCAGACTAGCATCATGTATACCTGTGGGCTAAGCAATGTCGATGAGAGCTATGGGAAGTTACTTTCATATATAAAAAGTACGGGAAAGGATCTAAGTGCTGGATATTCATGGGGGAATCATCCGAAACGTGGTGATGAGTATTTTTTTCTGAGCGAGACGAGTCTCCGAGGTGGTGAGAAGTGCTTAATGTTATCCTTCTCTAAGGAAATAAATTGATGAGTGACTCCGGGTAAGGAGTATTGCAACATTCAACTTTAAGGGAATAATTATGGCAAATCTGATTTATTTGACAGCAAAAGGGCGTACGCAGGGTTTGATTTCCGCTGGTTGCTCGACATATGCCTCGATAGGGAATAGGTATCAAGTCGGGCATGAAGATGAAATTCCTATCTTTTCCTTTGATCATGATCTTACACGCGAACAGCATGTAAACCATCAGCCTATCGATTTTGTCAAAGCGATTGATAAGTCATCGCCTCTGTTTGGAATCGCAATAACTAATAATGAGTTGCTGACGCTTCGTTTTGATTTTTATCGCACAGCGGCAGATGGCACTTTAGAACTGTATTACTCCATAGAAATCACGGGTGCGACAATCGTTGGTTTTTCTAGCCATTATCCAAATTCGCTAACCCATAATGATGCTCAACCCTATGAGTCGGTGTCGGTAAAGTATCAAAGTGTTACTTGGAAGCACCATGCAGCAGGCACCTCAGGTTATAGCATCTGGGCAGACAATGTTTATTGAGAGTGCCATCTGAACCATGACTCGATCAGTTTGCGAAAGTGGCATGATGATGACAGTGAAGCCAGAGGTACTGGCCTGCGGTGAAGGCTGAGTAATTTGCGAGACAAAGGGGGGGATTGGCTACGGCGATCGTCCCGTCACTCTAACCTTCAGCCAAAGGCTTGCCATGCCACCATTAGCGTATCGTCCGCCAGTGTGGATTTTTACCGTTTAGGGGCGTGTAATCGATAGCGAATAAAATGAACGCCGTCATATTCAATGTCACCATCAAACTGAAATCCCAGCCGAAATATTGCTTTAATTTTCAATCGTGTTGGGGGCAGCAGGATTGTGATTGACTTGAACCCCATCTCACTGAAAGCATAAGATAAAATTTTGTCATAGATTTTTTTTCCGAGCCCCCAATGATCAGGGTGGAGCACTAAAGCCAAGTCAGCATCTCCGTTTTCGTATTGCAGGCCTCCCCAACCGACAAACTTGTCGCTTACTGTAAAAGCCCAAGGCCCATATCCGTATTCATCCCATTGGGATTCTTTGCTTGTTACCCATTCCAGACATTCAGCATCGCCAAAACTCGAATCACCCAAGGGCATCTGGCGTAAAACCATTGGGTTAGTGTTGAGGGCAATAATTTCGCTTCGATCGATATCGCTAAGGCGTTTAAATACAATATCCATTACTAACTCTTTGTATATGTGGTAGAAACTATGGTGTGCTGGTGGGCAACAGTAAATGGGATGATACCAATAAAGCTGCGCCATTGCGGCCAATTTGAGTACAATAAATCGCAGGATCACTAAGGAATACTATTATGGACGATATTCAGCGCTGGCGGTCCAGCGTAGGGAAAACGTGGTTACTGGGCGCGATGCTGCTGGTGGGGAGTTTTACTGCCTCGGTAAATGCCACGACCCCAGAGAACTACCATCAGGTCTCTCCAGAACTCTACCGCTCCTCTCAGCCCTCCGCTGCCCAGATGCAAACGCTCGAGCAGCAGGGCATCAAAACCGTACTCAGTTTACGCCAGTGGCACGACGACGACAGTGAAGCGAGAGGCACAGGCTTGCTTCTGCGCCGGGTAGCGATCAATGCCGCCGTAATTAATGACGAGATCGTGGTGACGGCGCTCAGAGAAATTCGTTTTGCCCTGAAACCTGTGTTGGTTCACTGCTGGCACGGCAGCGATCGTACCGGGCTAGTGGTGGCAATGTATCGCCTGGTATTTGAAAATGCGGATAAGCCTGCGGTGCTGGCCGAATTGAGAAAGCCGGAGCATGGCTATCATGAAAAATATTATGCCGGGATTGCGCGCTATATTGGTGATGTCGATGTCAGCAAGATACGGCAGCGGGTTTTTGCCGATAACCTTGGCAAGGGGAAGTGATTTGCTAGAAAAGGGGGGGATTGGCTATGGCGACCGTCCCCTCACCCTAACCCTCTCCCACAGGGAGAGGGGACTGGCCGTGCTACCAATTGGCCTCTTTATCGGTTTACAACACCGTATCGATTTCCTTCGTAAATAAGCTGCAGATGGCTTCCTATAACTAAATACAAGACCGTATCAATTCCTCTCCCAAAGGGAGAGGGGGACCTACCGTGCCACGGATTAGCTCCTGCCTCCCACCTCCGCACTCGCTTAACGCCCCACGTTCTGACCAGTCAAAATGCCAAAACACAGCACCGTTGCAGCTCCCTCGCCCTGCGGGAGAGAGTTGGGGTGAGGGGGGACCCGATTGCCTGACCGACAATCCTGCATCTCTCCCCGTATATTCATTTACTCCACCCAATCCGACTCTGCTAAATCGTTAGCTCCCTCCCTAGCGTAAATCCCATTCTCGTTTAAGCTTTGTGTAAATTTTTGCGGCTTTTTGTATAGAATTTTGGTTTCAATAACGTTAATTATTGGTGTCTTGCGGCCGTTAAACCGATCTTAACGGAGCTAGGGAAATCGTTGGGTTGTGTGCCGTGCTTGGCATACTGATGGTCGTATTTTGGGGTTCTGAAGTCATCATGAAATATATCATTCTGATCTTATTGATTTTGTGCGTTATTTACATTCATTTTCGTGGCCGTGTTCGCTATCCTTTCTGGCGTCAGCTTTCCGACCATTCCACCTTTACCGCGCCGCTGAACGTGTTTATGTACCTGTTCTCACGGGTGCCGACCACGCCTTACCTGCAACCGGAGCAGTTCCCCGATCTCATTATCCTGCGTGACAACTGGCAGACCATTCGGGAAGAAGGGAAGCAATTGATGGAGATCCAGCAAATCAAAGCGTCGGACAAGTTTAACGACGCCGGATTCAACTCCTTCTTCAAAACCGGCTGGAAGCGCTTTTACCTGAAGTGGTATGAGGATAACCATCCTTCGGCAATGGCGTTATGCCCGCAAACCACTGCGCTGTTACGCAGCCTGCCTTCGGTGAAGGCCGCGATGTTTGCCGAATTACCCCATGGCAGCCGCTTGCCACGCCACCGCGACCCTTATGCCGGTTCACTGCGCTATCACCTGGGGTTGATCACCCCAAATGACGACCGCTGCTTTATCGAAGTGGATGGCGAACGTTACAGTTGGCGTGACGGCGAAGGGGTGATGTTCGATGAAACCTATCTGCACTATGCCGAAAATCAGAGCGGGGAAAACCGTTTGATCCTGTTTTGCGACATCGAACGGTCAATGCGTTACCGTTGGGCTCAGGCGGTGAATCACTGGTTGGGGCGTAATTTGATGAGTGCTGCGACAGCACCGAATGAAGAGGGCGATCGTACCGGCGGCGTTAATCGGCTGTTCAAATATATCTATGCCGTGCGTAAGGTTGGCAAGCGATTAAAAGCCTGGAACAAGACGGGCTATTACATTATCAAATGGCTGCTGTTTGGCGGGATCGCCGCACTGATTTTCTTCGCATTTTAAATAGAACGGGGCGCAAATAATGCGCCCCGCTGATGTTTCGTAACCAACCGGTATCAGGCAAATATCGTCATCATATAAGCGGCAAACAGCGCCAGGTGCGCGGTGCCGTTCAACACGTTGGTTCTGCCGGTAGAGAACGAGATATGGCACAATATCAACACCGTCAGCATTACGACCATATGCGGTGGCTGCAGGCCGAAGATTAGCGTCTGGCCAGTCAGGGTGGCAATAATCGTTACCGCTGGCACGGTCAGTGAAATGGTGGCCAGCACCGAGCCGAAGAACAGGTTCATGGCGCGCTGCACCTGATTGTTCAACACCGCTCGCAGAGCGCCCAACCCTTCCGGGGACAGGATCAGCAATGCAACCAGGAAACCGGTGAACTGGGTTGGTGCGTTCAGCTTGGTGAGCAAGCCCTCCAGCGGGTTGGCGTTGAATTTGGTTACGGCAATTACCGCGACCAGATGCACGATCAACCAGGCGGCATGCCACAGGCTGCTGTGGGATGAGGGTTTACCGTGGTGCGGGTCGCCATCGTCATCTTCATGTTCATAAACAAACAGGCTCTGGTGGGTCTTGGTCTGGATCAGCAGAAACACGCCGTACATTGCCGCTGAGATGGCCGCAACCAGCAGTGACTGGCCCACGCTGAAGTTGCCCCCAGGCAAGGCGCTTGGCAACACCAGCACGATGACCGCCAGTGGGAGGATCGCCATCAGGTACTGTTTGATACCGCCCAGGTTAACGTACTGGGTAGCAAACTTGCGCCCGCCGAGCAGCAGGGCAACCCCAACCAGTCCGGCAGTCACAATCATGATGATTGAATACAGTGTGTCACGCATCAGGGCCGGGGCCGCGTCGCCGGTTGCCATCAGGGCAGAAATCAGGCTCACTTCCAGGATCACTACTGAAAGGCTGAGGATCAGCGATCCGTAGGGTTCACCCAAGCGGTGGGCCAGTACGTCTGCATGGCGTACCACGCTGAAAGCACTGCTGAGGATACCGACCAGGGCAATAATGTTGATGGCTACGATCAGTGGGAAACTACTGGTACCGCTCCACAAGTTGAGCACAACCAGCGCGGCGATAGGGAAAATCAGGGAATACTCTGTGTGGCGAGATTTGGATCGGCCAGGATCGTTGTGCGACTTCATTACGGTACATCTCCTTCTCAAACTGCGTGGCCCGTCATCGCTGTTCACCTGCAGTTAGGGTCAGCGTATCCAGAAAGTTGTTAATAATAATAGGATACACTCTGCGCATGACGCTGAGTAATAATGTGATGTTGTGTTTAGTTTTTAGAAAGCAAAACTATGCTTTATGCGATAAGAGTAACAAAAAAACCGCATTTGATGCGGTTTTTTTTACTTACTTTTACGTTAAACACCAGACATTACTTGTTAAACGCCTATAAATGGGGCTTAACCGGCATTTTCAACGGAAAATAAGGCAGATAATGGCGATCAGGAGTCAATGTTATCCATGATATCGTGCCTTTTCTGGTGGTAACCCTCCTCATTTAACCCTTCACGCCAGTAAGGCACCGCATAAAGCTGATTACGCTCACATTGGCACTCCCGACGTAGGTAACGACGCAATTCGACCACCAGGCGATCCTCACCTGCCAGCCAGAACTGGGTGCCGCTTTGTGGCAGCGGCAAGGCGCAGAATTGCGTGATGAGATCGGCCGTTTTCTCCGTGCCACCAATGATCCAGCTTAGCTCAACACCGGCAGGTTTTTGCAGATCGATAACGTCCGCAGGGGTATCGACACGGATAAAAGCGTGGCCTTCGCTACGTGCAGGCAGGTTTTCCAGCAGTGCGGCGATGGCCGGTAACGATGAAGGATCGCCTGCTAGGCAGTAAAAGTCGGCTTCTGGCAACATTGGCTTGGGGCCGCCAGGGTTGCTGATACCAATTTTATCCCCCGGCTTGGCCTGACGTGCAAAGTTCACCGCTGGCCCGCTGTGGTCGTGCAGGGCAAACTCAATATCAATCTCACCCTGTTGCGGGCGAACGGCTCGAATAGAGTAGGTGCGAATGAGTGGACGTACGGCATCGGCGGCCCACACCGGGCCCTTCTCGGTGAGCGTGGGCAGGTCTGGCTGCGTTTGGCCTGCGAGCGGTAAGAACACCTTGATATGTGCGGCGGCGGCTTCAGCAGGGTAAAAACGCAGGTCTGGCGCGCTGAAGGTGATACGGCGCAGGTGCGGCGTGATGTCGCGTAAACGGGCAACTTCGATCAAATAGGGGGCGCGGCTGCGTGGGGTTTCGGTTGTCACAGGACTCTCCTTTATCATTCTGCGGCTAGTATATCACGCCATTTGATAATGAGAATTGTTTGCTGGTTGGTGTGGCGCATCAGGTCAAGCGGCGTGATCCGCCCGGATTGTATTTTTTTGCGGTTAAAACGCTGAGCTCTGTTAACAAAACGCAGGGGAAGAGTAAAGTTTTACGTCTATAATTATTATTGCTTCTGGGTACAAATACTTTTTCACATTAAATATGCTTGGAAACTTGATTGAAAGGTCAGAAAAGAATATGGTCATTTATACCCGTCGTCTTTCAAGTTGCAGCGTTGTTATCTGCACTTACCCACCCCAGTCACTTACCCAAAAGTAAGCTCCTGGGGATGAGTAAGCTTGTTGCCTAGCTGCAACTTGAAATCCATAGGGTATATATTTTTTGCTGGGCGGTGGAAATAAACCCGCCCCGAATCCCAAAAAAGAAATTGCATACACAGTGGCGAAGGGTTTAGGGCAATCCTATTCCCAGGAGGTTGTATTAGGTGTTAACTCGAGATTTTCTGCAAAAAGCAGACTGCAAAACGGCATTCGGCACGATCGAAGAGTCGCTGTTGCTGACACCGGAACAGCGCTCGGCCTCACTGACATGTACGCTCTCCAGACGGCCGGATAATAGCCCGGTATGGGTTTTCGGCTATGGTTCACTGATGTGGAACCCGGTATTTGAATCCGAAGAGGTGCGCCCGGCGACGCTGCAAGGCTGGCATCGGGCATTTTGCCTGCGTTTGACCGCCGGGCGTGGCACGCTACATCAACCAGGGCGCATGCTTGCTCTGCAGGAAGGGGGGCAAACCACCGGTCTGGCTTTCCGCTTGCCGGAAGATAAGCTGCGTGAAGAGCTGGAACTACTGTGGAAGCGTGAGATGATCACCGGTTGTTATCTGCCAACCTGGTGTGAGCTGACGCTGGACGACGGCAGCGTCGTTACCGCCTTGGTGTTTGTGATGAACCCGCAGCATCCGCTATTTGAAGCGGATACCAGCCATCAGGTGATCGCTCCGCTGATCGCCAGCGCCAGCGGCCCGTTGGGCACCAATGCGCAGTATCTGTTTGCCTTGGACAACGAGCTGAAAAATCACGGCATGAAGGATGACTGCATCGGCGATCTGGTCGGCTATGTCCGTCAGTGGCTGCAACAAAACACCTCAGGGCCAATAGGTGGCGAAGCCACGGCCTGACCCTCAGTTACCGCCGGGGCGTCGTATTGCGCGCCCCAAAGGCTTCAACAACTCTCGCGTTGATATATCTTATCCCTCTAGGTAATAACTTTTTGCTGCATAAGTTATTTAACCATAATAACAAGGCGGTTATTTATCTTGTTAATTTTAAAGCCATTTATAATTTTAAGAAAAGCAGCGATGAATTTTTAATGATAAAAAATGCACTTAGCATGAAAAGCTATAAGTAAAGATTATTCCTTATTTGTTCTGTCTGCGCAGACTCCGTATCAATATTGTTAACGGTTTTGGGGAGAGAAGGAGACGGAATGAATTTTCAGCAATTAAAAATCATTCGTGAGTCAGCGCGTTGCAACTACAACCTGACTGACGTCGCGAATGCGTTATTTACCTCACAGTCTGGGGTTAGCCGTCATATTCGTGAGCTGGAAGAAGAGCTGGGGATAGAGATATTTATCCGCCGTGGCAAACGGTTATTAGGCATGACTGAACCAGGCAAAGAGCTGTTGGTGGTCGCGGAGCGTATCCTCAATGATGCCAATAATATCCGCCGTCTGGCCGATGTGTTCAGCAGTAAAGATGCGGGGCAACTCCATATTGCCACTACACATACCCAGGCCCGCTACAGCCTACCGGGGGTGATTAAGGAGTTTCGGGCGCTGTATCCGCAGGTGCGCGTGGTGCTTAATCAGGGGAGCCCGGAGGAGATTGCCGCCATGCTGGCCTGCGGCGAAGCGGATATCGGTATCGCCAGTGAACGCCTGATGAGCGAAGAGTCGTTGGCTGCTTTTCCCTATTACCGCTGGAACCATGCGATCCTGGTTCCGGAAGGCCACGAGTTGACACGCCAGCCGCTGGTCACGTTGGAAATGCTCAGTACGTTACCATTGATTACCTACCGCCAGGGGATCACCGGGCGCTCACGGCTGGATGCGGCATTTAAAGCTGCGGGGCTGACGCCGGATATCGCGCTAAGCGCCCAGGATTCTGACGTTATCAAAACCTATGTTGAGTTGGGGCTGGGTGTGGGCATTCTGGCAGATATGTCGTTTGAAAAAGAGCGCGATCGTGGGTTGGTGAGCCTCAATGCCGAACATTTGTTTGAGCCTAATACCGTCTGGTTGGGCCTGAAACGCGGTCAGTTACAACGTAACTATACCTGGCAGTTTATCCAGCTATGTAATCCCACTTTGTCGCTCACGGAAATTAAAGAGAAAGTGTTCTCCGATCAGTTGGAACCGGTTATCGACTATCAGATCTGAGGCTGTAATGCGCTGGAATGGTGCAAACGCGCCATATCACTGTGCAATAGTGAGGGGTGGATTACAGATTGCACGGCAATAACCTTCTAAAATCTGTAGCTTGGCAAACTGGCATGCCAACTGCTTACTTTAAAACGCGGAAACATTGAATATCCGCGATGAATTTCAACAGGCGTCCGTGCAGCACGTTTGCCCCAATGGTGGAATGTGCTGTTCGGACGTCTTTTTTATCGCGGGTAATACCCCTTGGTTGAAAGCCTCGATTACAGCTTTTTCCGATGGCTTCTTTTTGCCGATCGCTTACCCTATGGCCTCAGGTTGCATTATGCTGTGCGACAGTTTTTTTCTACCGGCCGGAACGGTAGCGCCAACGAGGTGAGTTTGCCATGCGGCAAGGAAGACGAAGGGCAAACGTGGTTATGACCAAGGTTATTCAGCAAAAGATGTCACAGTTGTTATCCAGCACGCGCTTACTCGGGTTATTAGCTTTACCGGTGATGATGTTTAACGCCCAGGCGGAAGCTCCCCCGGCAGGAGCTGGCGTGCCTGGCGCCCAGGCAGAGGCACCCGTTGCAGCGAAAAGCGAAGCTGAGTCCACGGTGGAAGCTCCCTCTATCGGGACGAGCGTGATTGACGATCTGGCTAAAGCGCCACCGACAGCAACAGTAGAAACCCAGACGGTAGTACCACCGGCGGCGGTAGCAGAAGTTCAGGCAGTAGCACCTGCAGCAGAAGCCCAGACGGTAGCGCCACCGGCAGCGGTAGCAGAAACCCAGGCAGCACCACCACCCGCAGAGGCTCAGACCATTGCCCCACCGGCGGTGGCAAATGCGGCTGACATCCCGGCGCAAGTGCCTGCGGCCGTGACCCCGATAGAAAAGCCAGCGGCAGTGGTCAGTGAGGTCAAGGCGCAGGCATCTCCGGCGCAAGAGCTGCCGGAACTGGGCAGCGCTGGCGTCAACGATGCCGAAAAAGAAAAAGAGTGGGCTACGCGGGCGAAAAAGCTGGCAGAGCAGAATCTTAACCAGATATCCAGCGAGCGGGCGCGCGCCGATACCAAAGATTACCTGACCAACCAGGCCAGCTCTGTCCTTCAGCAGGAGACCGAGGAGCTACTTTCACCACTTGGCACCGCTAAACTGTCGCTTGCGGTTACACCTGAAGGGGATTTCACCGGCAGCAGCGGTCAGTTGTTCAGCCCGCTCTATGACGTGGATGGCTTGTTGACCTACAGCCAGGTGGGTTATCTGCAAAAGGCTAACGGTTCTCAGGGTAATTTTGGCCTGGGGCAGCGCTGGATGGTAGGGGATTGGCTGCTGGGCTACAACTCCGTGCTCGACACTGATTTCCAGAATCAGCGCAACCGTGGCAGCATCGGTGCCGAAGCCTGGGGTGACTATCTACGCTTATCGGCCAACTATTACCACCCGCTGTCGTCATATTCTCCACAAGCAAATAATGCCGTCTTTCTCGGCCGTCCGGCGCGTGGCTACGACATTACCACCCAAGGTTATCTGCCGTTTTACCACCAGCTTGGGGCCTCACTCAGCTTTGAACAGTATCGCGGCGCCAGTGTCGATCTGCTAGGCAATGGCAACAAACAAACGGATCCTAGCGCTATGCAGGTGGGGCTCAACTATACGCCGGTCCCGTTGGTCACGGTCAAAGCCTTGCACAAACTGGATAATGTGGGCGAAACCCAGGACAAGGTCGAGCTGGCCATGACCTACCGCCTTGGGGTGCCGCTGCTCAAACAGATTTCTCCGTACTACGTGGAACAGGCCAAATCTTTGCGCGGTAGCCGCTATGACAGCATTGAACGTAATAATGTGCCGGTGCTGGAGTTCCGTGAAAGTAAAACGTTGCAGGTGTTTCTGGCGACGCCGTCATGGAGCCTGAATCCAGGGGAAACGCTGCCGTTGGTGCTGGAAATCAAAGCGGCCAATAAGATCACTGCGGTCAACTGGCAAGGGGACACTCAGGCAGTCAGCCTGACGCCGCCGGCGAATACCAACGATCCGCAGGGGTGGACCTTGACGGTGCCCGAGTGGGATGAGACGCCAGGGGCCAGCAATCACTACCAACTGTCCGTCACCCTTGAGGATGAAAAGCAGCAGAAAGCCACCTCTAACTGGATCACGCTTCAGGTTACCGCTCCCCTGAGCTTGTCTATCGAAGGGGAGCCTGGGCTACCGCCGCCGCAAACCCTGCAGCCACCGGCAATCCCTGCGGTTACCGGGCCGTTGCACCCACAGGGTAACTAATCTTTCTTATTGCCCAACACCCAAACGGCGGCTTCTACGCGGGATTTCAGTTTCATCTTCTTCAGCAGGTGTTTCACGTGCACCTTGACGGTACTCTCGGTGATGGTCAGTTTACGGGCGATCAGCTTGTTTGGCAGCCCCTGCGCGATCAGCTTGAGGATATCTCGCTCGCGCGGGGTTAACTGCTGGATGTCGCGTTCTACCGCCGGGCGGTTTTCCCGCAGGCTGGCCGCCAGCACTGGCGTCAATGCGTCGCTCAGTACCATTTGCCCTGCCGCCGCCTGATGCAGCGCTTTGAGCAGTTCCTCTGGTTCCATATCTTTCAAGAGATAGCCATCAGCACCGCGTTTTAGCGCGCTCACCACATCGTCTTCATGGTTGGAGACGCTGAACACCACCACGCGGCCGGAAAGGGCGGTTTGGCGCAGGCGATCCAGCGTTGCCAGACCGTTCATTCCGGGCATGTTCAGATCCAGCAGGATCAGGTCGGGATCGTGCAGCTCCGCCAGTTCCACCCCTTGTTCGCCATTGCTGGCTTCGGCGATGACTTGTAGCCGCGGATCCATGCTAATCAACTGCTTGACGCCGTTACGCAACATGGGGTGATCGTCAATCAGCAGTATGGTGGCAGCTTCTTCGGTTGTCATAATATTTCCTTATTCGATAGCAGAGTTATCCGGCCGGAACGTTACCCGTACTTCGGTGCCGCCGCCGCTGCACGGCAAGATTTCGCACTGGCCCCGCAGGCTTTTGGCGCGATCGCGCATGATGATCAGGCCGTAGTGATCGGGCCGTTCGCTGATATCTGGCAGGCCACGGCCATTATCGCTGACGCTCAAGGTGACTTCGCCCTGCAGGTTTGTCACCCGAATCGCGACCTGGCTGGCCTGCGCGTGTTGGTGAATGTTACTCAATGCCTCACGCGCGATCTGCAGCAGGTGGATCGCCTGGTAGGCCGGTACGCTACGTGGGCCTAACTGATAATCCAGTTCGATGGTGATCCCCAGCCGCTGATTGAATTCTTGCACCGTAGACTGTAGTGCCGCCAGCAGGCCAGGTTCGGTCAATCGCAGGCGGAAGGTGGTTAACAGCTCGCGTAACTGGCGATAGGCGGCACTGATCTCTTCACGCATCTGTTGCACCAGCGCCAGGCTGGCCGGAGGGAGTTCCCCCCCCTGCATTTGCAGGCAACTGGTCTGCATTTTCAGGCAGGTGAGGGATTGGGCGATGGAGTCGTGTAACTCACGGGCAATCGCGGCGCGCTCTTCCATCAACATCAACTGCTGCTGGTGGTCAACCTGGCGTTCTATCGCCAATACGCTGGTCAACTGCTCCATCAGGGTATTCATCAACTGACATTGCTCATCGCTTAGCCGTTGTTCTGGAGCATGTTGAGCGACGACGATGCCATAATTGCCCAGTTGGTCACTCAGGCTCCAGCTGAGAGAAGGATGGCCCTGACTGTGCGGCTGATGTTCGCTTAAGCAGGCGCTACAGACCGGATTATGGCAATACTCCGGCCTCAACGGCTGGTTACCGCTTAATTGCAGAAACTGTTCCTGACTATTGTTTTCATACAGCCGTACCTGGATGCTGTGTAGCGGCGTCAGCGTTTGTAACTGGTTGAGGATCGGCGTCAGGCGGCTACAGATCGGCTCGCTGGTGTGTAACTGGCGGCTGGTGCGATACAGAAAGCCCAGCACCTGGTTTTTCTGTTGCAGGTCGGCGGTCTTTTCTGCGACACGTTGCTCCAGCCTGGCATAGATGGTTGCAAGCTCGTCGGACATGGTGTTGAGCGCAGCGCCGAGGGAAGACATCTCGTCCTGATGCCCACGTTGGGCAAAGCGGTGGCTGAAATCACCGCGGCCAACCGCCAGTGCCAATGCCACCAATTGACGCCAAGGGTGCAGCAAACGGCGGCGTAGATAACAGATGGTGCCGACCAGCAGCAACAGCGTCAGGGCGATAAATCCCCCCTGAACCAGCGTCACCATCAACAAGCGCCGTTCGGTTTGATGATCGATATCGGAAACCAGCTTGTCCAACAGGCTGACAAAATGGGCCACTTGGGGGGCCGCATCGGCGGGGCGTTGCGCCTGACGCAGCCGTGGTTGCAGCTGGTTTAGCCAATAGTCACGTAGCGTCAGTAACTGCGTGGTTAGTCCTTCGCGCTCCAGCGCCTGCTGCAAGTCGCGGCTGGTTTCATCCTGATCCAATCCCTGCATGAGTATGTCACTGTGGGCATCCAGAGGAACCTGGGAGAGCAGACGGTAGCTCTGCATCCTTAGGGAGCCTGCTTTGTTGATGGCATGAGCATTGCCCTGAATGCTTTGCGACATCCAGGCGGAAATACTCATTCCAGCGATACCCAGCACTCCCAACAGTAGCATTAACAGGGCAACCTGGTTAACGATGGAAAGCGGGGCCAGCAAGCGTTTCATCGAATACGCATCTCCCATAGAGCAGCAGAAACCAGAGAGGAGATACCTGCAACTCCGGCCGCCAAATTACGTCAATAGCAGCCATTTTTCCTCATCCCCCGGCGTAACCCCATACCCCTAACGAAGTACCCCTTAGTTTCCTGCAGCCTGAGCCATTGCCAAACCTTTCTCACTACTGTGGTATAACCTGCTGAATACCAATAGATTAGCTAACCTTGATTGGCTACTCACTAAGGGATGTATGCGGTTTTTCCGCCATGAGCTACCTGCTTGCTCATTGATTTGCGTCAACTTTACCGCTTGAGGGGATCAACTAGGGTGTGCGCAGTTATCACCGTGTTTCTGAGGTTATTATGTCACAATCTGCAACGCCTTTAGCAAAAAAAACGGGTGCGGTTATTCAGGACTGGCAACCTGAGAACAGCGAATTCTGGCAGCAGAGTGGGCACCGCATTGCCCGCCGCAACCTGTGGATCTCCATACCCTGCCTGTTGCTCGCCTTCTGCGTATGGATGCTGTTCAGCGCTGTGGCGGTTAATCTGAACAAGGTGGGTTTTAACTTCACCACCGATCAGCTGTTTCTGTTGACCGCATTACCTTCGGTTTCCGGCGCGATCCTGCGCGTGCCGTATTCCTTCGTGATCCCGATGTTTGGTGGCCGCCGTTGGACGGCTATCAGCACCTGTTTCCTGCTGGTACCTTGCCTGTGGCTGGGTTATGCGGTGCAGGATCCGACCACCTCATTCAACGTATTTATCATTATTGCGCTGTTGTGTGGGTTTGCTGGGGCCAACTTTGCCTCCAGCATGGCGAACATCAGCTTCTTCTTCCCAAAGGCGAAGCAGGGTGGCGCGTTGGGGCTGAATGGTGGTCTGGGAAATCTGGGTGTTAGCGTGATGCAACTGGTGGCTCCGTTAGCCATCTCGCTCGCCATGTTTGGCTTCCTGGGCGGCACTGGGCAGACACAGCCAGACGGCAGCCAGCTGTGGTTGGAAAACGCCGCCTGGATTTGGGTGCCTTTCCTGCTGGTGGCAACGCTGGCGGCCTGGTTCGGTATGAACGATTTGGCCGCCTCAAAGGCTTCTTTGCGCCAACAGTTGCCGGTACTCAAACGGGGGCATCTGTGGGTTTTGAGCCTGCTGTATCTGGCAACTTTTGGTTCCTTCATTGGTTTCTCTGCCGGTTTTGCCATGCTGGCGAAAACCCAGTTTCCGGACGTGGTGATCCTGCATTATGCCTTCTTCGGGCCGTTCCTTGGGGCGCTGGCTCGTCCCGTGGGTGGGGCGCTTTCCGATCGCTTTGGCGGTATTCGTGTGACGCTGCTGAACTTTATAGTCATGGCTATTTTCGCTGCCTTGCTGTTCATGACCTTGCCGGGTAGCGATCATCAGGGTTCATTTATGGCCTTCTATGGCGTGTTTATGGTGCTGTTCCTCACCGCCGGGTTGGGCAGCGGCTCGACCTTCCAGATGATCGCCGTGATATTCCGTAAAATCACCGTGGACAGAGTGAAAGCCGAAGGAGGAAGCGATGAGTTGGCGCAGCGTGAGGCAGTAACCGATTCGGCTGCGGCTCTGGGCTTTATCTCGGCGATTGGTGCGGCAGGGGGGTTCTTTATTCCCAAGGCGTTTGGTACTTCGCTGGCGTTGACTGGCTCACCGGCTGGGGCGATGAAGATCTTCCTGGTGTTTTATATTCTGTGTGTCGTGGTGACCTGGGGCGTTTACGGCCGTAAAAAGGTTTCACGCTAGTTTAGTTAAGCGGAGGCAGCCTGCGGCACCCCTTCGGTCGAACATGTGGACGCCTACCCATTCAGCAACATTGCCTGTCCGTAATCTGACACTCCCCGCTTGCCGGGGAGTGTTTTGCTTCTCAATTCCTGCACGTTGTTTCACTGATAGCCAATCGGTGAATTCACCGCTATCTTGCCAGTACCACACTGTGTAATATTACCGACACTTGGCATTTCTCGGGTATATATTAATACCACCTTTATTTTGTTGAGTTGTTATAAGATTATTCCATGCTTATCTATTGTTAAATCTTGATGTCCACGGTGTCATTAGAAAAGAAAGCCCCAAATCCTTGGTGCGAGGTATTAATGTCTTAATTGCCCATGGACCAGGAGAGAAGTGGGTTTTTCTCGTTGAGTTGCATGATTTCACAAAGTTGTGAAAAACAGGTGAAATATAAATTAAGTCTATTTCACTGACTTTATATTTAAATTCTTGAACATTTTTTCATATGTCTATACAAATGAGGACGCTGTGAACTCATAAGGGAAATGAAAAGTGGACGCTGAACAGGAAATAAAAATCATAAATTTTGATGTTTTGCTCCCCTCCAGGCAGCGTTCACGCCTGCGTTGGAAAGAGCTTCAGATCCTTTCCCTGCTGGTTAACCGGTCGCCTGAGTTGGTGAGCCGCTCAGAAATCATTGAGACTATCTGGAAAGGCACCTATTGCTCAGACTCGACAATAAATCAGACGATTAAGTCCATTCGCCAGAAAATTGGCGACACGGAACATGCTCTCATCAGGACCATTCCTCGTCTTGGTTATAAGGTGGAAGATAAAACGATTTTTAACTTTATATCGACAGGGGAATCTGCCGTCGCCACGGAGATTATTCCTGGGAATGATGATGCTGAAACTTTCAATCGTGATCTATCTGAGGGTAAATTAAATCATATGGCTGATGAAATTATTGAAGATGCAACGGTGTCGGAAGGTTATTCCCTCATGAATCCGATATTAAGCGAAACGGTTTTGGCTGATTCCAGGCGAAACACGCTAACGCCGTGGGGCAGAATATTGAAGTATCTGGCGGCGTTTATTGCACTGTTGACGGTTTCACTTTTATCCTATGCATTGGGCAGCCGAACCAGGCCTGCAATACAGTATGAGCAGCCCAACAGCCCTCGTATGGTCCTCTCTTTTTCATTAAACACTTCCCCTGGTGTTAATCCCCAGGCGCTGAACTGCGTATATCTGGCGGGGAATGAAAAGGAAATGCGGGTTGAATGCCGCACTCGTTAGCAGGGATCCCCCTTCAAGCTGTTTAAGATAGAAGTATTAAACTGCGCAAGATTATCCCGATTAAGCTCGCTCACACATCCGTTTTACTGCCACTACCCCCAAATTTCCGTTTCAGGAGGTTCGCCAGGTGCTCATCCCTGTAAATCTATTATTCTTGTTTTATTACAGTTAGATAGCGTTATTTTTAACGCTCATCCTTTAGTGGTATTTTCACCTTCCCCCACGTTTTCCCTCACTGATTCCCTTGATCGCAATCAAGTTACGCCCGGCAGAGCATCAGTAGCCTTGGCCGCAGATTGAGCAATGTCACTTGGCAACTTCTTACAACAACATACCCGTCGTCTTTCAAGCTGCGGCTTGAAATTCGAGTGTAACGAGCCTTCAGGAGAACTCCGGATGAGCAAATTTCTAGATCGGTTCCGCTACTTCAAGCAGTTGGCCGAACCTTTCTCTGGCGGCCATGGCCAAACGCTAAACACCAACCGCGATTGGGAAGACGGTTACCGCAGCCGCTGGCAGCACGACAAAGTGGTGCGCTCCACCCATGGTGTTAACTGCACCGGCTCCTGTAGCTGGAAAATTTATGTGAAAAACGGCCTGGTCACCTGGGAAACCCAGCAGACTGATTATCCACGTACCCGTCCAGATTTGCCCAACCATGAGCCCCGTGGCTGCCCACGCGGTGCCAGCTATTCCTGGTATCTCTACAGCGCCAACCGCCTGAAATATCCGCTGATGCGCAAACGCCTAATCAAGCTATGGCGCGAGGCTAAAGCCTTGCATAGCGATCCGGTTGATGCCTGGGGTTCGATCGTTTCCGACCCTGAAAAAGCCAAAAGCTACAAAGTGGCTCGTGGCCGCGGTGGTTTTGTCCGCTCCAGCTGGCAGGAAGTCAATGAACTGATCGCTGCCTCCAACGTCTATACCGCCAAGACCTTTGGCCCGGACCGTATTATCGGCTTCTCGCCGATCCCGGCGATGTCGATGGTGTCTTACGCGGCGGGGGCCCGTTACCTATCGCTGATTGGTGGCACCTGCTTGAGCTTCTACGACTGGTACTGCGATTTGCCACCGGCCTCGCCGATGACCTGGGGCGAGCAGACCGACGTGCCGGAATCCGCCGACTGGTACAACTCCTCGTACATCATTGCCTGGGGCTCCAACGTGCCGCAAACGCGCACCCCGGATGCCCACTTCTTCACCGAGGTTCGCTACAAGGGCACCAAAACCGTCGCAGTGACGCCAGACTACGCGGAAGTGGCCAAGCTATGCGACCAGTGGCTTAACCCGAAACAGGGTACCGATAGCGCAATGGCGCTGGCGATGGGCCACGTGATGCTCAAAGAGTTCCATCTGGATCGTGAAGTTGGTTATTTCCGCGACTATGTCCGTCGCTATACCGATATGCCGATGCTGGTGTTGCTGGAGCCGCGTACCGAAGGTTATTACGCCGCTGGCCGCCTGCTGCGCGCCGCCGATCTGGTGGATGGCCTTGGCCAGGAAAACAACCCCGAGTGGAAAACCGTCGCGCTGGATCAGACCAGCGGTGAACTGGTGGCGCCGCACGGCTCTATCGGTTTCCGTTGGGGTGAGAAGGGCAAATGGAACCTGGAACAGCGTGAAGGTAAAGCCCAGCAGGATGTGGAGCTGCAACTCAGCCTGCTAGGCAGCCATGATGAGGTGGTTGACGTTGGCTTCCCATACTTTGGCGGTGCCGAGAGTGAGCATTTCAACAGCGTGGCGTTGGACGACATCCTGCTGCACAAACTGCCGGTAAAACGCCTGCAACTGGCGGACGGCAGCCAGGCATTGGTGACCAGCGTCTACGACCTGACGCTGGCTAACTACGGCCTGGATCGTGGCCTGAATGATGCCAACTGCGCCAACGGTTATGATGAAGTCAAAGCCTATACGCCAGCCTGGGCAGAACAGATCACCGGCGTCTCACGCCATAACATCATCCGCATTGCGCGGGAGTTTGCCGAAAACGCCGAGAAAACCCACGGCCGCTCGATGATTATCGTTGGTGCCGGTGTCAACCACTGGTATCACATGGACATGACCTATCGCGGGCTGATCAACATGTTGATCTTCTGCGGTTGCGTTGGCCAAAGCGGCGGCGGCTGGGCGCACTATGTCGGTCAGGAAAAGCTGCGCCCACAAACCGGTTGGATGCCGCTGGCCTTTGGCCTGGATTGGCAACGGCCGGCTCGCCATATGAACAGCACCTCGTTCTTCTACAACCACTCCAGCCAATGGCGTTACGAAACGGTCGGCACCGAAGAGCTGTTGTCACCGATGGCGGACAAGAGTCAGTTTGCTGGCAGCCTGATCGATCTTAACGTGCGTGCTGAACGCATGGGTTGGTTGCCATCGGCACCGCAACTGGACACTAACCCGCTGCATCTGGCCGCTCAGGCCAAAGCGGCCGGTCAGACGCCGCTGGATTTCACCGTGGAGAGCCTCAAACAGGGCAGCGTTCGCTTTGCTGCCGAACAGCCGGATAACCCGCAAAACTTCCCGCGTAACCTGTTCGTCTGGCGCTCCAACCTGCTGGGCTCCTCCGGCAAGGGGCATGAATACATGCTCAAATACCTGCTGGGGACCGAGAATGGCATCCAGGGCCAGGATTTGGGCCAGCAGGGCGGCGTAAAACCGCAGGAAGTCGAGTGGTTGGATAACGGCGGCGAAGGCAAGTTGGATCTGGTCGTGACGCTTGATTTCCGCATGTCCAGCACCTGCCTGTATTCCGACATCGTGCTGCCTACCGCCACCTGGTACGAGAAAGACGATATGAATACCTCGGACATGCATCCGTTTATTCATCCGCTGTCTGCGGCTGTCGATCCTGCCTGGGATTCCAAGAGCGACTGGGAGATCTACAAGGGGATCGCCAAAGCGTTCTCCGAGGTGTGCGTTGGCCATCTGGGCCAGGAAACCGACATTGTTACGCTGCCGATCCAGCATGACTCCGCCGCCGAACTGGCACAGCCCTACGGCGTGAAAGACTGGAAGAAAGGCGAGTGCGAGCTGATCCCGGGTAAAACCGCGCCACACATCATGGTGGTTGAACGCGATTATCCCGCGACCTACGAGCGCTTTACCTCGCTCGGTCCGCTGCTGGACAAGCTTGGCAACGGGGGGAAGGGCATCAGTTGGAACACCCAGACCGAAGTCGACTTCCTGAAAAAGCTCAACTACGTGAAGACCGAAGGCCCGGCAGTTGGGCGGCCTAAGATCGAAAGTGCTATCGATGCGGCGGAAGTGATCCTCTCGCTGGCACCGGAAACCAATGGGCAGGTGGCGGTGAAAGCCTGGCAGGCGCTGAGCAACATCACCGGGCGCGATCACACCCATCTGGCACTGAACAAGGAAGACGAAAAGATCCGTTTCCGCGATATTCAGGCCCAGCCGCGCAAGATCATCTCCAGCCCTACCTGGTCTGGTCTGGAGGATGAACACGTCTCTTACAACGCCTGCTACACCAACGTGCATGAGCTGATCCCATGGCGCACCCTGAGTGGCCGCCAGCAGCTTTATCAGGATCACGAGTGGATGCGTGCCTTCGGGGAAAGCCTGCTGGTCTATCGCCCGCCGATCGACACCCGTGCCGCGCAGCCGTTGCTGAATAAAAAGCCAAACTGTAACAAAGAGAAGGCGCTGAACTTCCTGACGCCGCACCAGAAGTGGGGCATTCACTCCACCTACAGCGACAACCTGCTGATGCTGACCCTGTCACGCGGCGGGCCAATCGTCTGGCTGAGTGAGGACGATGCCAAAGATCTGGGCATTGAAGATAACGACTGGATCGAGGCCTTCAACGCCAACGGAGCGCTCACCGCCCGTGCGGTGGTCAGCCAGCGTATTCCTTCGGGGATGACCATGATGTATCACGCGCAGGAACGTATCGTGAACATTCCAGGTTCGGAAATCACCAGCCAGCGCGGGGGGATCCACAACTCGGTGACCCGCGTGTGCCCGAAACCGACCCATATGATCGGTGGCTATGCGCAGCTGGCCTACGGTTTTAACTACTACGGCACCGTAGGCTCGAATCGCGATGAGTTTGTGGTGGTGCGCAAAATGGACCATATCGACTGGTTAGACGGCGAAGGTAACGACTACGCGCAGGGCAGCCAGCAGGAGAAAGCCAAATGAAAATTCGTTCGCAAGTTGGCATGGTACTCAACCTGGACAAATGCATCGGTTGTCATACCTGTTCGGTGACCTGTAAGAACGTCTGGACCAGCCGCGAAGGCATGGAATATGCCTGGTTCAACAACGTGGAAAGCAAGCCGGGTATCGGCTATCCCAACGCCTGGGAAGATCAGGACAAATGGAAGGGCGGCTGGATACGCAAAATCAACGGCAAGCTGGAGCCGCGCATGGGTAACCGCATTGGCCTGCTGTCGAAGATCTTTGCCAACCCGGATGTTCCCGCGCTGGACGATTATTACGAGCCGTTCGATTACGACTACCAGAACCTGCATACCGCCCCGCAGGGCAAGCATCAGCCGATCGCCCGTCCGCGCTCGCTGATCACCGGCCAGCGGATGAACAAGATCGAAAGCGGCCCAAACTGGGAAGAGATCCTCGGCGGTGAGTTCGACAAACGTGCCAAAGACAAAAACTTCGACAACATGCAGAAGGCGATGTACGGCCAGTTCGAAAACACCTTCATGATGTATCTGCCACGCCTGTGCGAGCACTGCCTGAACCCGGCCTGTGTGGCGACTTGTCCGAGCGGTGCGATCTATAAACGCGGCGAAGACGGCATTGTGCTGATCGATCAGGATAAATGCCGCGGCTGGCGGATGTGCCTGACCGGCTGCCCGTACAAGAAAATCTACTTCAACTGGAAGAGCGGCAAATCCGAGAAGTGCATCTTCTGCTACCCAAGGATTGAGGCTGGCCAGCCGACCGTTTGTTCGGAAACCTGCGTGGGGCGTATCCGCTATCTCGGCGTGCTGCTGTACGATGCCGACCGCATTGAACAAGCGGCCGCGACAGAGAACGATAAAGACCTGTATCAGAGCCAAATGGATATCTTCCTCGATCCGCACGACCCGGCGGTGATTGAGCAAGCGTTGAAAGACGGTATCCCGCAAGGGGTGATTGAGGCTGCGCAGCAGTCGCCGGTTTACAAGATGGCGATGGACTGGAAGCTGGCGCTGCCGCTGCACCCGGAATATCGCACTTTGCCGATGGTGTGGTATGTACCACCGTTGTCTCCGATCCAGTCGGCTGCGGATGCCGGTGAGTTGGCCCACAGCGGCGTACTGCCTGATGTCGAAAGCCTGCGCATCCCGGTGCAATATCTGGCGAATCTGTTGACCGCCGGGGATACCGCTCCGGTGCTGTTGGCGCTAAAACGGATGTTGGCGATGCGCCACTACAAGCGGGCAGAAACCGTGGACGGCGTGGTGGACACCAGTGCGCTGGAGCAGGTGGGGCTGACAGAGGCGCAGGCGCAAGAGATGTATCGCTATCTGGCGATCGCGAACTACGAAGATCGTTTCGTCGTGCCTTCCAGCCACCGTGAACTGGCGCGCGAAGCCTTTCCGGAAAGCAAAGGCTGTGGCTTCAGCTTTGGCGACGGTTGCCACGGCAGTGACAGCAAATTCAACCTGTTCAACAGCCGCCGCATCGATGCCATCGACGTGACGCAGAAAACCCCGCGCAAGGAGGATGCCTCATGATCGCTCTGCGAATTATTGCCCGCCTGCTGGATTATCCTGAGCAGGAATTGTTTGACCATCAGCAAGAGCTGGTGGAAGCCCTGGAACCGGCCTGTGAACTGGACTTGCATCACAGCGCCCAGTTGATTCTGTTTATCCGCCGCTTCTGTGCCCGTCCGTTGCTGGATGTGCAGGCGGAGTATTGCGAGCTGTTCGATCGTGGCCGTGCGACTTCACTGTTGTTGTTTGAGCATGTTCACGGTGAATCCCGCGATCGAGGCCAGGCTATGGTCGATCTGATGGCGCAATACCGCGAAGCCGGGCTGGAGATCGACAGCCGCGAACTGCCGGACTTCCTGCCGCTGTATCTGGAGTATCTGGCTAGCCGCAACAAAGAGGAAGCTCAGGGCGGATTGCAGGATATCGCCCCCATTCTGGCTCTGCTGGGTGCTCGTTTGCAGCAGCGTCACAGCCCGTATGCGGTGCTGTTCGATCTGCTGCTGGTGTTGTCTGCTAGTGGCGTTGCAGCCAAAAGTTTACAGCCACAAGTTGCCGGTGAGACACGTGACGACACGCCACAGGCTCTGGATGCCGTCTGGGAAGAAGAACAGATCAAGTTTTTGGGTGAGCAAGGCTGTGCTTCGGCGCAGCAGGCCACCCACCAGCGGCGCTTTGCTGGGGCGGTGGCGCCACAGTATCTGGATGTGGGTTCAATGACCACGGCAACCAAAGGACGCTAATCATGCACTTTCTGACGCTTTTCTTCTTCGATATCTATCCGTATATCGCCGGGGCGATCTTCCTGATCGGCAGTTGGCTGCGTTACGACTACGGGCAATACACCTGGCGTGCTGGCTCCAGCCAGATGCTGGATAAAAAGGGCATGCGGCTGGCCTCTAACCTGTTTCATATTGGCATTCTGGGCATTTTTGCCGGGCACTTCCTTGGCATGCTGACGCCGCACTGGATGTATGAATCTTTCCTGCCGATCGCCGTGAAACAGAAAATGGCGATGTTCGCCGGTGGGGCCTGTGGCGTGATGATGCTGGTGGGCGGTGTGCTGTTATTAAAGCGCCGTTTGACCAACCCACGTATCCGCGCCACCAGTAGCGTGGGGGATATCCTGATCCTGACGTTGCTGGTCGTGCAGGTGTGCCTGGGGCTGTTGACCATTCCGTTCTCTGCTCAACACATGGACGGTAGCGAGATGCTGAAGTTGGTCGCCTGGGCGCAAGCGGTGGTGACCTTCCATGGCGGTGCAGCTCAACACCTGGAAGGGGTTGCTCTGATATTCAAGATCCATATCGTGCTGGGCATGACCCTGTTCCTGATATTCCCGTTCTGCCGTCTGGTGCATATCTGGAGCGTGCCGGTGGAATATCTGACTCGCCGCTACCAGTTGGTACGTAACCGCCGTTAATTCCCCACGTTATCCAGCGGCAAGGTCTTTGGACGTTGCCGCTGTTCTATTTCCCTCGTATTGCTGCTTAACCTACACCCTTTTATCGTTGACTCAGCCTTTGATTCTGGCCTGCCTTAGCCTCCCCGAACCAGGCCAAACAGCTTATTCTTATAGATCTCTTTTCGGCGTTGATCTAGGCTGTGCCATTAGGTTAACGGCATGGTTTACCAGGTTAGTTAAGCGAACGGAATCAATCAGTAAAATTTCCTGTTAGGATTTTCATTATGCTGATGTTAAATAAGGGCTAGATCAAAAGAGCGTAAATGGTTTGATTAATTACGCTGGATGCTAAGCCAAACGAGTTAGGGATAAGCAGACTGAACACCTATGACCATTGATAACCTGTCCCACCCCGTCCTGCCGCTGAAAATCATCGCGACCGGTGCGGCGTTGCCTCCCGGCTGCATCGAATCTTCGGCGTTGGATCGGCAATTGAACAAACCCGTCGGCTATGTAGAAAAACGCTCGGGGATTGTTCATCGCTTTCATGCCAGCAATCAGGCCAGCCAGGCCGAACTGGCCGTCGCCGCATTGGATGATGCGCTGGCTCACCATGCTATCCCGCGTGACTCCATCGATCTGTTGATCTCGGCTTCGGCTATTTCCGTACAGGCATTACCCTTTAGTGCCGCGCATATTCTTAAAATCGCTGGCTTACCCTCAGGTACCGCAGGTTTTGATATCAATACCAGCTGCGTCAGCTTCATTAGCGCATTGCAGGTGGCGGCTGGGCTTCTCAACACAGGCGTTTACCGGCGAATTGCCATTGTCTCCGCCGATATCGCCTCGCGCGGTATCGACTGGGAAGATGAAGAGTCCTCACTGATTTTTGGCGATGGTGCCGCCTGTGCCATTGTGGAGCGCGGCGATGGGCGCAGCGGTATTTTGTCCTACCTGATGGAAACCTACCCGGAAGGCAGCGATTTGTGTGAAATCCGCGCCGGTGGCACGCGCTGTAACCCGCGCGCCGGGATGAACGACAGCGATTTCCTGTTCCATATGAAGGGCAAGCAGCTGTTCCGCCAGGCTTCGGCGCTGATAGAAGGCTACCTTGAGCGCTTGCTGAGCGCTGCAGGGCTCACCTTGACACAAATCGCCACCGTGGTCCCGCACCAGGCCAGTCATCTCTCGCTGGAACATATGCGCAAAAGGTTGCATGTAGCGCCAGAGGCGTTGGTGGATATCTATCGTTACCGGGGCAACCAGGTGGCGGCGTCAATTCCTTCCGCGCTGCACGAGGCGGCGATCACCGACAGGCTGAAGGCCAATCAGCCGGTAATGTTGATCGGTACCGCTGCTGGGCTGACCCTGGGCGGCATGGTTCTGCTGCCATGAAAGTCTTGGTAACCGGGGCGACCAGTGGGTTAGGGCGCAATGCGGCCGAGTGGCTGTTGGCTGCCGGGCATCAGGTGCATGCTACCGGGCGTGATGAGGCCGTTGGCCGTGAGTTGGTGGCACTGGGGGCAAAGTTTACCCCGTTGGATCTGACCCGTGCCGGGATGGAACAGTGCGAACAATTGATGAGGGGGTATGATATCGTCTGGCATTGTGCCGCCAAATCTTCCCCGTGGGGCGATCGCAAGGCGTTTTTCCAGGCCAACACCTATGTTACGGAAAAGCTCGCCAAAGCTGCCGGGCGCTGCGGGGTGAAACGCTTTATCCATATCTCGACGCCGGCGATCTATTTTGATTTCAGGCATCATCACAACATCACCGAAGGTGAACCTGCCCGCCGGTTTGCCAATCATTACGCTGCCAGCAAGTATGCTGCCGAACAGAGCATCAGCGCGCTGCTGCATCGCTATCCGCAAACCACCTACCTGATCCTGCGCCCGCGCGGCCTGTTTGGCCCGCATGACCGAGTGATCGTACCCAGGATCCTGGCCCAGATGCAGCGTGATAAAGGTGCTCTGCGCCTGCCCGGCGGCGGTAAAGCCTATCTGGACCTGACCTTTGTGCTCAACGTAGTGCATGCGATGGATCTGGCCAGCAACCGGGCGAATTTGCCTTCCGGCGGCATTTATAACATCACCAACCAACAGCCCCAGCGGCTGGAGGATATGCTGCACCAACTGCTGGCCCAGCAGCTAGGCTGGCAATATAAGGTGCAGGCATTGCCTTACCGGCTGTTGTGGGCGGTGGCAGGGGGGATGGAATTGATAGCCCATTTTACCGGCAAAGAGCCGATGCTGACGCGCTACAGCGCGGCGGCCGCCTATTTTGATATGACGCTGGATAACAGCCGCGCGATTGAAGATCTGGGCTACCGGCCACGTTATAGCCTGGAGCAGGGGATTGAGCTGACCGGGCAATGGATGAAACAGCAGGGGATGGCGGCGCATGGCTAACATCACCACCTTCGAAATCGGCTATTGCACCCACCTTGGCTGCATGGCGCTGCGTGGCTCGCCGATGCGTAGCTGCAAATTCCCCTCCCGTGCCTACCTGTTGGAGGTGGGCGAACGTCGCTGGCTATGGGATACCGGCTATGCCAGCTATTTCCAACAGTACACCGCCAGCGGTATTTTCCGGTTGTATAGCCAGATTACCCCGGTCTATTTCAGCCCACAGCAGGCGCTGCTTGAGCAGTTGCGTAGCCGGGGGGTAGGCGTGGGTGATATTGAGGCGGTGATTATTTCCCATTTTCATGCTGACCATATCGCTGGCCTGCGTGATTTCAGCAGTCTCAACATGATTTGTTCTGGTGAGGGCTGGCAGCAAACTCGTGAGCTGCGCGGTTTTGCCGCCCTGAAGCGGGCGTTTATACCGGGGTTGATCCCCGAGGAGTTTGAATCCGCATTGCAGTTTGTGGAGTCATTCCCGCTACAGAGTCTGCCAGCCGAACTGGCACCGTTCCAGCAGGGGTATGCACTACCAGGCAGCGAAGGGCAAATCCTCATTGTGCCTCTGCCAGGCCATGCGGCGGGCCATCTTGGTGCCTTTGTCCAAACCGACGCGGGCTGGACGCTGCTGGCAAGCGATGCCGCCTGGTCGCCGCTGAACTACCAGCAACTGCGTGGTCCTTCGCGGCTGGCGAACCTGATCATGGATAATCCGCGTAGCTACTACCAAACCCTTGAAGCGCTCAACCAGCTGCATCACGGCGGCGCGGCAGAGATCCTGTTGTGCCATGAGGGGGATTTATGATCCCGCTGATGACGCTGTGGCACTATCTGCGAGCGCGCAGGCTGCATTTCACCGAACGGGCAGAACTGGAGGCTTACCAGGCGCGTCAGTTAAAACGCTTCGCCCGTCGGGTATTGGCGTATAGCCCCTATTTCCGGCCATACTGTCTGTTACCTGTGAGCGAATGGCCAGAAATGGACAAAGCGATCATGATGACGCATTTTGATCGGATGAATACCGCTGGGCTGCAACTGGAGGCGCTGTTGGCCTGCGCCCGGCGCAGCGAAACCGATCGTGACTTTACCCCCAAAGTGGGCAAATACAGCGTAGGTTTATCGACCGGTACCTCCGGGCGACGAGGCGTGTTTGTGGTCAGCCCGCAGGAACAGCAGATCTGGGCTGGCGGCATGCTGGCCAAAATGTTGCCGCAAGGGGTGTTTGCCGGTGAGCGGGTCGCGCTGTTTCTGCGTGCGGACAACAATCTGTATCACAGCGTCAACAACCGCTGGTTGAGCCTGACGTTTTACGATCTGTTTGCTCCCTTTGCCGAGCACTTACCGCAGATTGAGCGCGAGCAACCCACCATCGTGGTCGCACCTGCGCAGGTATTGTGCGCGTTGGCTAACGCAGTTGAACGGGGCGAACTGCAATTGCGGGTGAAGAAAGTGATCTCGGTGGCCGAGGTGCTGGAGCCGCAGGATCGCCAACTGCTAAAGCGGGTATTTGCCGACGTAGGTGAAGTCTATCAGGCCACCGAAGGTTTTCTGGCAGCCACCTGTAGCCACGGCACCTTGCATCTGAACGAAGAGTTTATTCACGTGGAACCGCAGTGGATCGATGAGCAGCGATTTACCCCGCTGATCACCGATTTTACGCGCCGTACGCAGCCGATCGTGCGTTATCGGCTGGATGATATTCTGGTGCGGCGTGCGGAGCCTTGCCCATGCGGCCAGGCCAGCATGGCGTTGGATCGGATTGAAGGGCGCTGTGACGATCAACTCTTGCTGCCAGGATTGCAGGGCACAGCGCAGCGAGTCTTTGCCGATCTATGCCGCCGTGTGATTGCCAACGCGTTACCCGCCGTGGCCGATTATCGCCTAACCCAGTTGTCTAGCCAGCGGCTGCATCTGATGGCCGACTGTAACCCTGCCGAGCTGAAACATTGTCAGCAGCACCTGATGGCGCTGTTTACCCAGCAAGGTATCGCGGTGCAGCAACTGGAGTGGCAACTGACCGCACAGAGCATCATGCCGCAGTTCGATGCCAAACGCCGTCGCATCGTGCGTTTGCCGGAGGCATCATGAAAGAGGTGATCTATCGCCTATGGCAAATGCTGCTGGGCTGGGGCTTTGTTGGCCTGATTTATAACAGCACTGACCGATGGCAAGGAGCGGGTTATCAGCTGACGCCGAGTTGGCTGGATCGCGCAATTCCCTTTAGCCCGCATGCTATCTGGCTATACCTGTCTTTTTTCCTGATCGTTCCGCTGTGCTATCTGCTGTGCCCGCTGAGCCGGATCAAATGGCTTAGAAGCTCGATGCAGCTTGCCGCTATTGTTGCGGGGGCCATCTATCTGCTGTGGCCGACGACGATGGACTACCCGGTCGATCACGGTAGTTCACTCAGCTCCACCATGCTGGCGGCATTGATCGGGATTGATTCAAAACAAAACTGCTTACCCTCTTTGCATATAGCCTTGACGGCCCTGGCCGTGTGGGCCGTGGCGGACAGTCGGAAAAAATGGCGCAGCGTACTGTTGTCGGTTTGGGGACTGGCGATTGCTTTCTCTATTCTGCAACTGCGCCGTCACCTGCTGGTGGATTTGCTCAGTGGAGCGGTGTTGGCCATGGCCGTCGGCTATGCCTGCCAGCATGTTCGATGGATTGTCAGTGATTTTCGTCAGGGAGAACGACCATGACCGATCTGGTAATACCGATAGTCTTTATGCTGTGCGTGGTGCTGGGCGAAGCCCTATGGCTGCAAAAGCGCAACCGGGGCAGCGTTGATTGGCACGATGTGATCTTCAACCTCAACTCCGGGCATATCATGCTGTGGCTGTTCCGGGGGCTGGAGATCTTCTGCTATGGCTATGTGGCGACCCATTTCAGCCTGGGCCTGGTCGATAGCTGGCCGGTTGCGCTGGTGTGGCTGTTTGCCCTGCTGGCGTGGGACTTTGGTTTTTACTGGTTACACCGTCTGCATCACCGTTTCCGTTTACTGTGGGCGGTGCATGTGGTGCATCACCAGGGCGAGCATTTCAACCTTTCGTTGGGCGTGCGTAACTCGTGGTATTCGTCATTAACGTCGATCCCGTTCTTTATGCTGCTGGCGTTGGCCGGTGTGCCGCTTTCGGTGTTTATCACCGTTTCGATCCTGCACTACGGCATTCAGCTGTTTAACCATAATGCGCTGACCCCAAAACTGGGCTGGCTGGAAAAAATCTTTGTTACCCCAGCGCACCATCGGGTGCATCACGTCAACGATCTGGCCTATTCCAACCGTAATTTTGGCGGCAGCTTTATCTTCTGGGACAAGCTGTTTGGCACCTTTGGCCCGTCGCTGCCAACCGAGCCTTTTGCCTATGGCGTACGCGGGGAGAAATCTTCGGTTAATCCGTTCTGGGCCAGCAATCAACCGTTTTTGCGCTACTTCAAGCTGCCTTACAAACCTTCGGCCAATAGCGCCCGTTTCCGCAGCTCCGCGTGGTGTATGGTGAGTGGTGCGTTGCTGCTGTTCGCCCTGGTGCTGGGTTATGTGTATCGCTTTGGATATGGCTACAACGGCCTGACCGGCGAGCAGGCGGTACTGTTTATGCTGTTGGCGGTAGGCGCGGTAGCGCTGGGGGGGATTGCCGAAGGCCGTAGCTGGGGCGTCAAGGTCTGGTTACTGGTGGCGTTGGCCGCTCCACTGCTGTTGCTGTTGGCGCTGGGGTGGCACCAACCTTACTGGTGGCTGATGACTTGCGGCATTGCGGTGCATGGCTGCGCCGTCGCCGCGGGCTGGGGACGCCAGGAGGAAGCGGCCCATGGCTGACTCTCTGCCGCCACTCTCTTTCCCTGCGGATGGGGAACAGGCGTTTCATCGTGAACTGAAACGTCGGGCCCATGCTTATCTGAGCGGCCGTGACGATCACCGCTTTGCCGATGTGGCCCGTTGGGTCAAGGCTATCGTCCTGCTGTTGTTGTGCGTGGGGTTTTACCTGCTCAGCCTGATGCAGCAGCAGGGGCTGGCGTTTATGCTGTGTTACTTTGCCTTTGTCATGATGGGCATGTTGCTGAACGTTAACGTCAATCATGACGCATCGCATAACGCGTTCGCCCGCACTCCTTGGGTGAATCGCCTGGCGGGGCGTTTGGTGACGATCCCGCTGGGGGTCGATCCGGACTATTGGCGGACACGGCACGTCAGCTATCACCATGTGTATGCCAACGTCGAACATTACGATCTGGACACCGAAGAGAACGGCTTTTTCCGCCAGACACCGTTCCAGCAATGGCGAGCGCACATGCGCTATCAGCACCTTTACTGGCCGCTGATTGCCGCCTTGTCGCTGCCCTATATTGCGCTGGTGTTTGATTGGTCAGACCGGTTGGGCAAAACCCCGTTGGCCACTGAGGGTGTACTGGCCGGGCGCAAGGGCTGGGCGGTGTTTATTGCCAGCAAACTGTGCCACATAGTGGTGGTGCTGGTGGTCCCGTTGGTGGTTTGCCAGCAACACGGTATCGGCTGGCAAACGGTGCTGATCGCTTATCTGTTGAGCCAGATGCTGGCCTCGCTGCTGGTGGTGTTCTTACTGTTGGGTACCCACTGGGCGCAGGCCGAGTTTTACGCGGTTCCAGAGGGGGGACAAATGCCGCAAGGCTGGTATCGGCATAACTTTGCCACCGCCTGCGACTGGGAAACCTCGCCAAAGTGGCTGCATCACCTGACCGGCGGGTTGAATTATCATCTCACCCACCATCTGTTCCCCGGCTGGAATCACCGCCATTATCCCGCGCTGGCCGCCATCCTGGCTGAACTCGCGCCACGCTATGCCATGGATTATCGCTGCATCGGCTATCGCGAACTGTTGCAACAGCAGCAACGCTTCCTACGTACGATGGGGCAACAGCCACGATGAAAATGCCAGACACCACGCCGTTGCGGCCCTTGGCGTTCCAACGGGAGAACCGCGACATTCATCTGGCGCTGATGCGTGGCAGCCAGGCTTATCTGGCGGAGCGGGGCGACCACCGCTTTGCCGACCGCGGAATGTTCGCCAAAGTGTTGCTGCTGATCCTGGTGTGCGCGGGCTTTTATGCACTCAGTTTGCAACAGCAAAACGCCTGGGCCTATTTCGGCTGCTACGTCGGCTTTATTTTCTCCGCCATGATGTTGACGGTGAACGTGGTGCACGACGCCTCACACAATGCCTTTTTCAAACAGGCACGGCTGAACCACTGGCTTAACTTTATTGTGAGCATCCCGTTGGGGCTGGATGCGGACTGTTGGCGGGTGCGCCACGTCATTTTCCACCATGCCTACAACAACATTGAAGGTTACGATCCGGATATCGAGCCGAACGGCGTGCTGCGGCAAACGCCGTTCCAGCAGCGCAAAACCTTTATGCGTTTGCAGCAATACTACTGGCCGATAGTGGCGGCACTGACTTTCCCGTATTACATCTGGCTGTTTGACTGGTTGGATCGGGCTGGCAAAACGCGCATGACGCCCAAGATGATGTTGCAGGGGAGCAAAGGCTGGGGCGTTTTCTTGCTGAGCAAGCTGGCGCACTTCACGTTGGCGTTGGCAATCCCGCTATGGCTGATGCCGCCTGAGGTCAGTGCCACGGCGATCTGGTTGACTTACCTGCTGAGCCAGATGCTGTCGTCGTTGGTGTTTGTGATGTTGATTGTCGGTACCCATTGGGCCAAAGCCAATTTTTATCAGGTTCCCGAGCAGGGCAAGATGGTGCATGGCTGGTATCAACATCTGTTTTCCACCACCTTCGACTGGCAGGCCACGCCACGCTGGGTTGGCTACTGGCTGGGCGGTGCCAACCTGCACCTGACTCACCATCTGTTCCCGCATTGGAGCCATCGGCATTACCCGGCTCTGGCGAAGATTATTGCCGAAGTCGCTGCCCAGCACGGGCTGGATTATCAGTGCCTGGATCTGAAAACGCTGTTGCAGATGCAACAGCGTTTTTTGGGGGCGATGGGGAAGCCGTAAAGTTATTCCGGCTTCATCCCGGCGGCGGTCATCAGCAGGCGGAATAGCGAAGCGACCAAAAACAGCCCCAGAACGCTGGCACTCCAGATAATCACCAACCAGCCGACGCGTTTCCACCAGGGAATGGTGGCGGTGTTCTCATTCATCGTCTTATTCATCAATGATACCCATCCTCATGGCTCACCTTGCCGCGGAACACGTAGTAGCTCCAGAAGGTGTAGACCAAAATAATCGGAATAATAAACAGTGCGCCCACCAGCATGAAGCCCAGGCTTTGTAGCGGCGCAGCGGCTTGCCACAGGGTGATAGTCGGCGGGATCAGCAGCGGCCAGATGCTGATACCCAGGCCGCTTAGCCCCAGAAATACCAGCAACAGCGTCAGCAGGAACGGCGAATAGTGTGCATCGTGGCCTACGCCGTGCCAGATCCCCCATGCGCTGAGCAGCACCAGCAGCGGCACCGGCAGCAGCCAGAACAGGTTCGGCAGACTGAACCAGCGGGTCGCAATTTCAGGGTGAGCGATTGGCGTCCAGACGCTGACGGCCAGCAGGATTAGCAGCAGGCTAACCAACAGCGGTGTGGTCAGACGATGCATCCGGGCCTGCAGGCTTCCCGCTGTTTTCATGACCAACCAGGTGCAGCCGAGTAACGCATAGGTCACTACCAGGCCTAAACCGCAGAACAGGGCGAACGGAGTGAACCAGTCGAAGGGGCCGCCAACATAGGCGCGGCCTTCCACCGGGAAGCCGTCGATAATCGCCCCGACGACCACGCCCTGGCAGAAGGTGGCCAGGATTGAGCCGCCGATAAACGCCTTGTCCCAAATATGGCGTTTCTCCGGTTTGGCCTTGAAGCGGAACTCAAAGGCCACGCCGCGGAAGATCAGGCCAAACAGCATTAGCGTGAGGGGAATGGCCAACGCGTCCAGGATCACCGCATAAGCCAGTGGGAAAGCCCCAAACAGGGCGGCCCCGCCAAGCACCAGCCAGGTTTCGTTGCCGTCCCATACCGGTGCCACGGTATTCATCATTACGTCGCGATCGTGGCTGTCTTTCACCCACGGGAACAGAATGCCGATGCCCAGATCAAAGCCGTCCATGACCACATACATCATGGTGCTGAACACGATGATCACAAACCAAATCAGCGGAAGATCGATACCCATGTTCAGCTCCTGTCGTCCAAAGTTTCGTGTACCGCTGAGAGCGGGCGTGCCGGTGTGCCGTGGCCGCTTGGCTCGTCACCTTCATGGGCCTGTGGGCCTTTGCGGATCAGGCGCATCATGTAGGAGTAACCGACGCCAAACACCGAGCAGTAGACGGCGATAAAGGCCAGCAGGCTCACGCTCATATGGATGTCGCCATGGGCAGAGACGGCATCGGCGGTGCGTTGCAGCCCGTAGACGACCCACGGCTGGCGGCCAATCTCGGTGGTGAACCACCCCGCCAGCAAGGCAATCAGCCCTGAAGGCCCCATCCACAGAATGAAGTACAGGAAGGGTTTGGACTGATAGAGTCCGCCGCGCCAGCGTAGCCACAGGCTCCACACGCCAGCCAGGATCATCAGCATGCCCAGCGCCACCATGATGCGGAACGACCAGAACACCACGGTGGAATTCGGGCGATCTTCCGGTGCGAAGGATTTCAACGCCGGAACCTGCTCGGTGAGGCTGTGGGTGAGGATTAGGCTGCCTAGGTAAGGAATTTCCACCTTAAAACGGGTTTCTTCACGCTCCATATCCGGCCATCCGAACAGGATCAACGGCGTGGCCTCTCCTGGCGGGTTCTCCCAGTGGCCTTCGATGGCGGCGATTTTGGCCGGTTGATATTTCAGCGTATTGAGGCCGTGTGCGTCGCCGATCACCGCCTGAATAGGGGCGACGATCAGTGCCATCCACATGGCCATCGACAGCATCTTGCGCATGGCTGGCGTATCACGGCCACGCAGCAGGTGCCAGGCCGCCGAGGCACCGATAAAGAAGGCCGACGACAGGAATGCTGCGGTGGTCATATGCAGCAGGCGGTAAGGGAAGGACGGGTTGAAGATCACTTTGAACCAGTCAACCGGTACGACGACTCCATTGATGATCTCGTGCCCCTGCGGGGTCTGCATCCAGCTGTTGGAAGCCAAGATCCAGAAGGTAGAGATCAGCGTGCCGAGTGCTACCATACAGGTAGCGAAGAAGTGCAGGCCGGGGCCAACACGATTCCAGCCAAACAGCATCACGCCCAGGAATCCGGCTTCGAGGAAGAAGGCGGTCAGCACTTCATAAGTCAGCAATGGGCCGGTGATACTGCCGGCAAATTCGGAGAAAAAGCTCCAGTTGGTGCCGAACTGATAGGCCATTACCAGGCCGGAAACCACGCCCATGCCGAAGTTGACGGCGAAGATTTTGGACCAGAAGTGGTACAGGTCCCGGTAAGCCTGATTGCCGGTTTTCAGCCATAGGCCTTCGAGCACCGCCAGATAGCTGGCCATGCCGATGGTGATCGCCGGGAAGATAATATGGAAGGAAACGGTAAAGGCGAACTGGATCCGTGCCAGCTCCAATGCATCAAGTCCGAACATGGAGCCTCCTTGATTTGTTCATAATCGGCCTCTTAGGAAAGCGAAAGCTTGCTTATTAAAACTTGCGCTAAGTAGAGCATGGAGTAGAGTAACGATAACAGTGACAGTTATTTTACTTTTTCCTATAACAGTTGGAATTGTATGACCAGATATGAACAGCTTGCCCAGCAGATCCGCGAACAGATCCAGAACCGGGTATGGCGTGCCGGGGACAAACTGCCCTCGCTGCGGGAAAGTGGTAAACGTGCCGGGCTGAGCCTGATGACGGTGGTGCAGTCATACCAGCTACTGGAAAGCCAGGGCTGGATCGTAGCGCGGCCGCAGTCTGGTTACTATGTGGCGGCCCGTTCACAGGCGTTACCGCAGCCCATCCGGGGTGAGAAATTGCTGGTGAGCGAACAGGTGGATATCAACGCTTTTATCTTTGACGTGCTGCAAGCCTGTAAGGATCCAGAAATTGTCCCCTTCGGCTCGGCTTTCCCGGATGCCACCCTGTTTATGCAACCCAAGTTGGCCAGGGCGCTGAGCAGCGTAGCCCGGAAATTCACGCCTCACAGTTCGCTTGCTAATCTGCCGCCCGGCAACGAGGCATTGCGTCGCCATATTGCTCAACGCTATGCGCTGAATGGGATGCAGGTGTCCCCTGATGAGATTGTGATCACCGCCGGGGCGATGGAGTCGTTAAGCCTCAGCCTGCAAGCGGTGACGCAGCCGGGCGACACGGTGGCGATTGAATCCCCGGCATTTTACGGCGCGTTGCAGGCGCTGGAACGCCTGAAGCTGAAAGCGGTGGCGATCGCTACCCACCCGCAGCACGGGATCGATCTGGATTCGTTACAGCAGGCGATTGAGCAGTATCCGATCAAGGCCTGCTGGCTGATGACCCATTTCCAGAACCCGCAAGGGTCGAGCATGTCGGACGAGAATAAAAAACGGCTGGTGACGATGCTGCGCGAACATCAGATCTCGTTGCTGGAGGACGATGTGTACGGCGAACTCTATTTCAGCGCCGAGCGGCCCTTGCCTGCCAAAGCGTTGGATCAGGGCGGGCAGATTTTGCACTGCTCGTCGTTCTCAAAATGTCTGGCTCCAGGGTTCCGTGTGGGCTGGGTGGCGGCAGGGCGTTATGCGCCGCAGATCCAGCGCTTGCAACTGATGAGTACCGTTTCAACCAGCGTGCCGACCCAGATGGCGATCGCCGATTATCTGCTGCATGGCGGCTATGATACCCATCTGCGTCGCCTGCGGCGTTTATTGGCCCAGCGCCAAAGCGCCATGCATCAGGCGATCGCCCATCACTTCCCGCCAACGGTGAAGGTCAGCCAGCCGGACGGAGGCTATTTCCTGTGGCTGGAGCTGGAGGCGACACAGTCTTCCATGGAGCTTTACCAGCGTGCGCTGGCTGAGGGCATCAGTATTGCGCCGGGGCGAATGTTCACTACCGGCGATCGTTTCAACCACTGTTTTCGCCTGAACGCCTCTTTCGAGTGGAGCGACAGGCTTGAAACCGCCATCAAGACCTTGGCCAGGCTGATCCGTAACCTGGGCTAGGCCAGATAATGCTTCAATGCGCGTCCGGCCTGATGAATAGCCGAATGGACCGCCGGAACCTGGGCGAGCGGGTTTAACAGGCCGTAATCGTGGATCAGCCCATTGTAGCGGGTGGCGGTCACCTCGACGCCAGCCGCGTTTAGCAGGCGGGCGTAGGCTTCCCCCTCATCCCGCAGTACGTCCAGCTCGGCGGTTTGGATCAGCGCAGGTGGCAGCCCTTGCAGCTGTTCCAGGCTCGCATTGAGCGGTGAGGCGTAGATCTCCTTACGCTGGGCCTTGTCGGTGGTGTAGTTGTCCCAAAACCACTTCATCATATTGCGCGTCAGGAAATGGCCTTCGGCAAACTGATGATAGGAATCGCGATCAAAACTGGCGTGGGTGACCGGCCACAGCAGGATTTGGCAGCGCAGTGCCGGTGTGCCTCGCTCTTTAGCCATCAGGCTGACCACCGTCGCCATGTTACCGCCAACGCTATTGCCCACTACCGCCAGTCGGCTGCCATCGACGTTGATTTTCTCTCCGTATTCCGCCACCCATTCCGTGGCCGCGTAGGCTTGCTCAATGGCGGTGGGGTAGTGGGCTTCTGGTGACGGTGTGTAATTGACAAATACCGCTACCGCACCGGAACTGTAAACCAGATCGCGCACCAATCGTTCGTGGGTCGGGAAGTCACCCAATACCCAGCCACCGCCGTGGAAAAACATAAATACCGGCAATTTACCTTTCACTCGTGGCGGGCGCACTATGTGCAACAGGATGTCCTGACCGGCCACGTGAATGGTTTTCTCTTCGATCTCGACCTCACGCTGTACCACCTCCACGCTGCGTTGCGCGCCTTCCAACACCTTACGTGCCTCCTTCGGCTTCATCTGTTCCATCGGTTTGCCGCCGCTGGCATTCAACTCCGCCAGAAAGGCGGCTACGTCTTTAACCGCTGCGGGCTGGGTGGCATCAAAGGTTTTCTTGCTCATGTTGGGATCCTTAAGGTTGAGGAGGAACATTGAGTAGGGGGTAGCTTAACAGTGTAGTCAAAGACTGGAGGTTAACCCGTAATATGGTGCTCTCACCCCAACCCACTCCCAAAGGAGAGGGAGCTGATAGCTCCTGCTCTGGTGGAAGTGAAGAGATCCTCTCAGCAAACCCACCTCCTCATACATAGGTGAATCACCGCAGTTTCAGATCTACTCGATCGGTCCCCTCCCAAAGGACGAATACCTAGATAAATTGTGGCACGAACTGTTCCCTCTCCCTGTGGGAGAGGGGCATTTTGCTGCGCTAAATGAGGGCACATTGCACGCTCTCGGTGCAAAAGGGCGCCGATACCGCCATCTAACGTAATTATTTTTGCGAGCAGGATCAGAAAAGCGGAAGAATTTTGCGATTGAATAGGATTTCTCCGTCGCTGATGATTTTAGGCCCTATTTTTGCCTTTAATCATTACAAATGCATAATTATTGAATATTTATGCAATATAACTCCTTGTTTTAACGAAAAAAATTAGTAAATCCGTCAAAAAAACCGTTCTGGCACGATAGCTGCTCTACACTATTTATCAAATGGGCTGTATTTTAACTACTCATTAACATTTACTCCCCGCTCCGGGGCGCTAAATGCGGCATTAATAGTGAATAACCGATTTTATGTAACAGGTTTGTATCTGAATAGGCGGCGGTGAGCAGCATTATCGTCGGCCGGAAAAGACACCGAATAATAGGGTTAATTTGCTTTTTCGCCGGTCTTGCGCCGCCAGAGCGGTCCTTACCGCCAAAATTCAGCCTTTGCTGACGTTATGAGGTCATTATGGAACAGCCAATCGCAGTTACCCGCCAGTCTTTCGACGACTGGATGATCCCGGTTTATGCCCCTGCGGATTTTATTTTGGTGCGGGGAGAAGGCTCACAGGTTTGGGATCAGCAGGGGAAATCCTATATTGATTTCGCCGGAGGCATTGCCGTCAATGCTCTGGGCCACGCCCATCCGCAGGTGTTAGCGGCGCTGGTCGAACAGGCAGGCAAACTTTGGCATCTGGGCAACGGTTATACCAACGAGCCGGTGTTGCGCCTGGCCAAACAGCTGATTGATGCCACCTTTGCCGACAAAGTATTTTTCTGCAACTCCGGCGCGGAAGCTAACGAAGCCGCGCTGAAGCTGGCGCGCAAATATGCGCTGGATAGTGGCAACAGAGAAAAGAACCAGATCGTCGCGTTCAATAACGCGTTTCATGGCCGCACCCTGTTTACCGTATCTGCCGGGGGCCAACCAAAATATTCACAGGATTTTGCGCCACTGCCTGGCGGGATAACGCACACGCCGTTTAACGATCTGGGGGCGGCTGCGCAGGTGATTAACGACCGTACCTGTGCGGTGATCGTTGAGCCGATTCAGGGCGAGGGCGGTGTGGTTCCGGCACAAGCGCAATTCCTGCAAGGGTTGCGTGAACTGTGCGATCGCCACGGCGCACTGCTGATCTTTGATGAGGTGCAAACCGGCGTGGGCCGCACTGGCTCGCTGTATGCCTATATGAATTACGGGGTGGTGCCAGACGTGTTGACCACTGCCAAGGCGTTGGGCGGCGGTTTCCCGATTGGGGCGATGATCACCACCGACAAACTGGCGAAAACCCTGGGCGTTGGCACTCATGGCACCACCTACGGCGGTAACCCGCTGGCGGCGGCGGTAGCTGGGGTGGTGTTCTCGCTGATTAACACTCCGGAAGTACTTGATGGGGTGAAGCAGCGTCTCGAGTGGTTTATCGCCGGGCTGACGGAAATCAACCTACAGTATCCGATCTTTAGCGAAATCCGCGGGGCGGGTCTGTTAATTGGTTGCGCTCTGAACCCGGAATATGCCGGTAGAGCCAAGCAGATCACTCAACTGGCTAACGAGGAGGGGGTGATAGCCCTGATCGCAGGCCCGGACGTGGTGCGCTTTACGCCTTCGCTGATCATCCCTGAACAGGATGTGAAAGAGGGGCTGGCGCGATTCGCGCGTGCTGTGGCGCGGATTTGCAGCTAATCAAGGCGGCTGCGCCCGGTGCGCAGCCGATGACTTCCGAGGTTCGCATTATGATGATTATCCGCCCCATAGAGCGTCGTGACCTGGCTGACCTGCTGACGCTCGCCGGTAAATCCGGTATTGGCCTCACCTCTTTGCCGCAGAATGAAGAGACGCTGTCGGCACGTATTGAGCGGGCGTTAAAAACCTGGCAAGGCGAACTTCCCCAAAGCGATCGCTGCTATCTGTTTGTAATGGAGGATACCGAACGGCAACAGGTCGTTGGCGTCAGCGCGATCGAAGTCGCGGTTGGGCTGACTGAACCCTGGTACAGCTTCCGCGTGGGTACCCAAGTGCATGCCTCAAAGCAGCTTAATGTCTATAAATCGGTGCCAACGCTGTTTTTAAGCAACGATCATACCGGCCATTCGGAGCTCTGTACGCTGTTCCTCGATGCGGACTACCGCCATGGCGAGAATGGCAAACTGCTGTCAAAGGTCCGCTTCCTGTTTATGGCCGCATTTCGTAATCAATTCTCCCGCAAAGTGATCGCGGAAATGCGAGGATATTCCGATGAAAATGGCCGTTCCCCCTTCTGGGAAAGCGTTGGCCGCCACTTCTTTTCTATCGAGTTCGCCAAGGCGGATTATCTCAGCGGCACCGGGCAAAAGGCGTTTATCGCCGAACTGATGCCGAAACACCCGCTGTACGTCGACTTTCTGGCCGAAGATGCGCAGAAGGTGATCGGCGAAGTTCACCCGCAAACCGCACCAGCGCGCAAGCTGCTGGAAGCCGAAGGGCTGCGCTACCAGGGCTACGTCGATATCTTTGACGGGGGCCCGACGCTGGAAGCCGAGATCGACGAGATCCGCGCGGTCAAGCGCAGCAAACTGGTGAAGGTGGTGCTGGATGATGCACAGGTATTCAGCGAGGCTCCGGCCTACCTGGTGGCCAACGACAACTATCAGAATTATCGCGCCCTGTTGGTACATGCCCAACTGCATGATGATCGCCTGCGTATCAACGCCGAGACGGCTGCGGCGCTGGGCGTCGAACAGGGGAGCCCGGTACGGGTCATCAAGCTTATCGCTCAGGAGAAAGTGTAATGTCGCATCCTGCATTGTTAATTAATGGCGTCTGGCTGGCTGGCCGGGGCGCTGAATTCAGCAAAACCGATCCGTTGGATAACCTGCCGCTGTGGCAAGCCAATTCGGCTAATATTGACGACGTGACTGCGGCCTGCACAGCTGCACGCGAGGCTTTTCCTGCTTGGGCGCGCACGCCGTTTGCACAGCGCGAACAGTTGGTAAAACGCTTCGCGGCGTTGCTGGAAGAGCATAAACAACATCTGGCCGAGACCATCAGCCGTGAAACCAGTAAACCTCGCTGGGAAACCTTGACCGAAGTCCAGGCGATGATTGGCAAGGTGGGCATTTCATTACAGGCCTATCAGGCGCGTACTGGGGTGACGGAAACGGCGATGGCCGACGGAGCCTCGGTGTTACGCCATCGGCCGCATGGCGTGCTGGCGGTGTTTGGCCCGTATAACTTCCCTGGTCACTTACCGAATGGGCATATCGTTCCGGCGCTGCTGGCGGGCAACTGCGTGGTGTTCAAACCCAGCGAATTGACGCCGTTGACGGCGGAGGTGACGTTACAGCTGTGGCTGCAGGCGGGTTTGCCGAATGGGGTGATCAATCTGGTGCAAGGTGGACGTGAAACCGGTGAGGCCTTGGCAAGCTGTGCCGATATTGATGGGCTGCTGTTTACCGGCAGTGCTGGCACCGGCTATCACCTGCATCGCCAATTGGCCGGTCAGCCAGAAAAGATCCTGGCGTTGGAGATGGGGGGCAACAACGCGCTGATCGTCGAACAGGTAGAAGATTGTGACGCGGCGGTGAATCTGGCCATTCAATCGGCGTTTATTTCTGCCGGACAGCGCTGTACCTGTGCTCGTCGTATTTTGGTGAAAAACGGGCCGCAGGGCGATGCCTTTATTACACGCCTGGTTCAGGTGGCATCTACGCTGCGTATCGGCCGTTGGGATGCTGAACCTCAGCCGTTTATGGGCGGGGTGATTTCCTCCGCTGCGGCAGAGAACATGCTGGCAGCTCAGCACCATCTGTTGGCATTGGGCGGCAAAGCCTTATTGACCATGAAATCGCTGGAGAGCGGCAGCGCGTTATTAAGCCCTGGCATTATCGATGTGACCGGCGTGGCGGACGTGCCAGACGAAGAATATTTTGGCCCGCTGACCACGATCATTCGTTACGACCATTTCGACCAGGCGCTGCGCATGGCTAATAACACGCGCTATGGCCTGTCTGTTGGTCTGGTGTCCCCGCAGCGGGAGCAGTTCGAACGGCTGTTGCTGGAGGCGCGAGCCGGTATTGTCAACTGGAACAAGCCGCTGACCGGGGCTTCTAGTGCGGCACCTTTCGGTGGTGTAGGAGCTTCCGGCAACCATCGTCCAAGTGCGTTCTATGCGGCAGATTACTGCGCTTGGCCGATGGCTTCGCTGGAAAGTGCCAGTCTGACGCTGCCAACCAGCCTGTCACCGGGCCTGATATTTAACTGATCTGCCCCAGGCATTACCGTTCGCAGTCTACAGGAGAGCAAAATGTCCGGATATGAAGTCAATTTTGATGGGTTGGTTGGCTTGACGCACCACTATGCCGGGCTGTCGTTTGGCAACGAGGCTTCGACGCAGCACCGTAACAGCGTGTCGAACCCCAAGCTGGCGGCAAAGCAGGGGCTGCTGAAAATGAAAGCGCTGGCAGATATGGGCTTCCAGCAGGGCGTGTTGCCACCGCAGGAACGGCCTCATCTCCCTACGCTACGTAAATTGGGCTTCAGCGGCAGCGACGAAAGCGTACTGGCCCAGGCGATGCGCACCTCACCGCGCCTGCTCTCGGCGCTTAGTTCGGCTTCATCCATGTGGACGGCCAATGCCGCGACGGTTTCACCTTCGCCAGACAGTCAGGATGGTAAAGTGCATTTCACCGCCGCCAACCTGAATAACAAATTCCATCGCGCGATTGAGGCCGAAACCACCTCCAGCGTGCTGCGTGCCATCTTCAAAGATGAGCAATACTTTGCTCACCATGATGCCTTACCGCAGGTGGCACTCTTTGGGGATGAGGGCGCCGCCAACCATAACCGCCTTGGGGGCGACTATGCCAAACGCGGGGTGCAGGTTTTTGTGTATGGAAAGCAGGAGTTTGGCGGGGAAAGTGCTCCCACGCGTTACCCGGCTCGCCAGACGCGCGAGGCCAGTGAGGCGATCGCCCGTCTGCATCAGTTGCACGAGCAACACACGGTATTTCTGCAACAAAATCCGGCGGTGATCGACCAGGGCGTTTTTCATAACGACGTGATCGCCGTCAGCAATCAGCAGGTGCTGTTCCATCATCAGCAGGCGTTCCTGCACCAGCAGCAGGGGCTGGATCAAATCCGCCGTAAGATGGCGTCGCTGGAGACGGAGCTGGTGGCGATAGAAGTGCCAACCTCCCGTGTCAGCGTAGGGGATGCGGTGGCGACCTACCTGTTTAACAGCCAGATCCTGACCAAAGCCGATGGCAAGATGATGATCGTGGTGCCGGAAGAGTCCCGCCAGCATCCGGGCGTTTGGCATTATCTGTCGGAGATGGTGGCCAGCGGTGGGCCAATCGACGAGATCAAGGTGTTCGACCTGCGCGAAAGTATGCGCAACGGCGGTGGCCCGGCTTGCCTGCGTTTACGCGTGGCGCTGAACGGTGCCGAGTTGAGGGCGGTGAACCCACGGGTGATGATGAACGATACGCTTTTCGCCACCCTGAACGACTGGGTAGACCGCTATTACCGCGATCGCTTGGTACAGGAGGATCTGGCAGACCCGCAACTGCTGCATGAAGGGCGTGCGGCGCTGGATGCCCTGACTTCTATCCTTGGGCTGGGTAATGTTTACCCGTTCCAACAGTAACCGGAGGCAATAGTGAACAATTTATTGGCTCTGACGTTGGCAGGAACGCAACCCGCCACCACCCAGGGTGAAAACGCTGCACTGCGCTGGAAGTGGCTGGGGGAAGGGCTATTGGAGCTCAGTCCACAGCAAGGCTATCGGCAAGCCGTGGTGCTTTCTGCCGGTATTCACGGCAATGAAACGGCGCCGATCGAACTGCTTGACCGGCTAGTGAACGAGATCTTCGCAGGCGTGCGGCCATTGGCGGTGCGCTTGCTGGTGGTGTTGGGCAATCCACCGGCGATGCGAACCAATCAACGTTATCTGGCAAGTGATATGAATCGCATGTTTGGTGGGCGCTATCGGCAGTTTGAGTCCTCTGGCGAAACGGCGCGGGCGCAGCAGTTAGAACAAGCGGTCAGCAATTTCTTTGCCGGGGAGCAGGCCACCCGCTTTCATTACGATCTGCACACGGCGATCCGCGGATCGTTGCTGCCACGCTTTGGTATCCTGCCCTATCAACCACAAAGTTACAGCCCCGAGATGTTGGCGTTACTAGACGCCGCCGAGTTGGATGCTCTGGTGATACACCAGGCGCCCGGCGGCACGTTCAGCCACTTTTCCAGCGAGCATGCGCAGGCGGCCAGTTGTACCCTCGAATTGGGCAAGGCGCGTCCCTTTGGCAGCAACGATCTGCAGCAGTTTTCCGCTATCAATAAAGCGCTGCAGGCGCTGGTCTGCGGGCAATCCCTCCCTTTGCGGGGGGAGGCTCCGATTCGGGTGTTCCGTGTCGAGCGGTCGCTGATTAAACGCAGTGAATCGTTCAAACTCTATTTAAGTGACGATACTGCCAATTTTACCTCTCTGCCGCAGGGCACTTTACTGTATGAGCAGCCGGGGGAAAGCTATCGGGTGCAGCATGAAAAGGAGTGGGTCCTGTTTCCCAACCCCAAGGTGGCATTGGGGTTACGTGCAGGCATGATGTTGACCGAAGTCCCGCGTAGTACCCTGTTTTAATCTCACCCGTTTATTACGCCACAGGTAGGTGACCTGTGGCGACACTTTTCCTTTCAAACCTTAATAGCGTAATTTATTTAATCAGTTGATAGGGTATTTTGCCTGTTACGTGCCATTACTCGCTATGATTTAGCCCAATGAGTAAAAAACAGATTAAAGATAGAGTTATTCGCACCATTTCCGCTAATCAGATTGATATAAGTTAAAAGTGTGAAATAAGTAACGTTATTGATTAGCATGCTAATTTTGTGGTTATTCAAAATCGTAGGTTAATCACACAAAATGAAACGTGATTGCACCATTTTGGTGCTTTTCAACGTGAGTGTTATGGCTTATTCATTAAATATCTATTTAAATCATTATATTAGAATGGCACTTTTATGTAATATTTAGTTACAAATAAACATGCTTTATGCGCACTGTTTCATGAACTTTTTTATTTTAAGTTTTTATTCATGATGCTAATGTCACATGGCGCTTTATTAAGGGGCGTAGATAAAAAACAAAATGATAAAAATCACAGCCCAAAGCATAAATTGGGCGTGACGGGCAGCTTTTAATAAAATCTAGGAAAATAAATGATGAAACGCAGTGTAGTAGCCCTGGCGGTTGTTCTTGCCACCGCCGCCTCAATGGCCAATGCGGCCGAAATCTACAACAAAGATGGCAATAAACTCGACCTGTACGGCCGTGTTAACGCCAAGCACTTGTTCAGCGATAACAAATCTGCCGATGGCGATGCGACCTATGTGCGTTTTGGTTTTAAAGGCGAAACGCAGATTAACAGCGATTTGACGGGTTACGGTCAGTGGGAATACAACGTCCAGGCTAACCACGCTGAGTCAGCGGGTACCGAAGGCACCAAAACTCGTCTGGGCTTCGCTGGCCTGAAATTCGCCAACTACGGTTCCTTTGACTATGGCCGTAACTACGGTGTGGTTTACGATGTAGAGTCGTATACCGATATGCTGCCGGAGTTTGGCGGCGATACCTATACCTACACAGATAACTTCATGAATGGCCGTTCTACTGGCCTGGCTACCTACCGTAACCGCAGCTTCTTCGGTCTGGTTGATGGTCTGAATATCGCCTTGCAGTATCAGGGTAAGAACGAGAATGACCGCAGTAACATCCACAAGCAGAACGGTGATGGCTATGGTATGTCTGTGGACTATCAGGACATCGGCGGTAGCGGCATTGGTGCTGCGGTAGCCTTCTCTGATTCTAACCGTACGCAAGCTCAGAAGGCAGTTCAATACGGTAAAGGCGACAGCGCGACGGCCTGGACTACGGCGCTCAAGTATGACGCCAACCAGGTGTATCTGGCGGCTATGTATGCTGAAACCCGCAACATGACCCCGATCACGGTTAACAGCGCTGCTGGCTTTGCCAACAAGACGCAAAACTTTGAAGTGGTCGCGCAATATCAGTTCGAAAATGGCCTGCGCCCATCACTGGCTTACCTGCAGTCCAAGGGTAAAGACATTGAGAACATTGGTGATGTCGATCTGGTGAAATATATCGATATCGGCGCGACTTACTACTTCAACAAAAACATGTACACCTACGTTGATTACAAAATCAACCAGCTGAATGACGATAACAAGCTGAAACTGAATACTGACAACATCGTGGCAGCCAGTTTGACCTACCGTTTCTAAGTTGTATTCAAACCTCATTCCTGTGTCGGAACGTGGTCCAAAAGGCAGAGCGCAAGCTCTGCCTTTTTCGGTTTGGCTTGAGGGTTCAGAAAGGAGCGTACTCGCTGGCAGGCAGCCAGAAGCCGTCGATAAAGTCCTCGATCGGAAAACAGCCTGCATGGCGTAACCGTTGTTCTTTCATTGCTACCAGGCATTGATGCTCATCACGCAGCACGTCGACGACGATGTCGGCACAGCCGCCATCCAGATAGCAAACGAACATCACCAATGCGTACATAACCTATCGCGTCCCCCATTAAGGCTCCAACCCCCATTGTAGGTAAAATTTGGCTGAATTTAGCTAATTAATACAAAAAAATAATAATTGACCAGACAAAAACGGTATTTTCAGAATTATGGCAGCGTTTAATCATCCTTAAGAGGATTGAAGTTCCGCTCTGTACTGCTAAGCTTAATGAGTTTTAAAATTTCTTAACTATCCAATCATTAACGGGAGCGAATATGGGATTGTTTAACTTCGTCAAAGAAGCTGGCGCAAAACTGTGGGATACGGTGAGTGGTAACGCTGAGGATCAAAGCGCCAAGCTGAAAGCGCACCTTGATAACAGTGGCCTGCCCGATACGGATAAGGTGGATGTTCAGGTCGTTGATGGCAAGGCTGTGGTCACCGGGGACGGTATCAGCCAGGAACTGAAAGAAAAAATTCTGGTTGCTGTAGGTAACGTGGCAGGTATCAGCGGCGTAGAGGATAATGTTGCAGTAGCACAACCAGAAGCAGAAAGCCGCTTTTACACCGTCAAGAAGGGCGATACTCTGAGCGCCGTTGCCAAAGAGATGTATGGCAATGCCAACCTGTACAATAAGATCTTTGAAGCCAACAAACCGATGCTAAGCCACCCAGATAAAATCTATCCGGGCCAGGTATTGCGCATCCCACAATGATGCCGAAGGCCTGGGTAATCGAAGCGCGAGCTTAGAGCTGCGTAATCCGGCGCCCCATCTGGGGCGCTGTGCTGAAATTCCTCAACCAATGCGTACGTTCATACAGATGTTCACCCCTATACGTTTCCCAACCGCAATTCGATAAATCCAACGAATGTTTCCAGTCTGCATGCGGGTGACTACCCCTGAGAATCTTGACCCTGTTGCAGAAAATTGGTAGCGTCTGCATGCAAGAAAAATCTTAGTTATCGCCAGCGTAAATTTGGCTGTTACATGAGCCTGGAATTACCCCCTTTTTAGCATCAAGGCGTTATGGCAGGCGATAAGAGAGTAGAGGGTGTGAACACCCCATTAGACAACAAACATCAGGAAAACCATGGACAATGCGCAACGCGTTATCACAATGTTGACGGTAGTTGCTGCATATTGATCATTTTTACGTTGACGATCACACAGTGGGTGGGAATAACTTACTGTTTTTATGAGATAAAATGGAACACAATCCGCATGATGAAACCAAGCTTATTGCGGTCATTGCCTTATTGGTCTCAGTGTTGCTTGTCGTGTCGATCCTGTTTGGCATCACGTATTTATCCGATCTGCGGCATATCGATCAAGAGGTCGATGCCAAAAGCTGTTACATCAAAGGCGGCTGAGGCCAGAGCTGCGTTTATCCGCAATCCTTGATTCGACGATGAAAAATTTTTGCCATATGCCTTGGTTTATTTGGGATTTAACGCACTAGCTGCGATTTAACCACTAATAAAGGTTGTGGCGAATTATTCGTCGGCAGCGTGTCGTTAACTCGGCAACGATCGTTGGATAGCGTTTTTTCCGCCATGGCAGAGCCGCTACAGCTCAGGCGTAGCAGGGGGTGACACATTTTTTGACGGTCTTTGCTTGTGATGGTCAGGCAGCATGTTCTGCGGACTTGGTTGGTTAACTTTTCTAAATAAATTCACTTTAATTATATTTAAGTCGTAATTAATGATTAAAGTGAATGTATTTCTTAAATGTGTTTGTGATGTTAATCAAATATTGTTATTTACCCCGAATTAGCAGGCTGTCGTAAATAATCAAGCCCTGCTAAGCTAAGACTAATCTGTACGGAAGTCTCTGTCAGTTCTATTGCCGATGTAAGCGAGGTGTTTATGAGTCAATTACTCTCCCATGCAAGATTATCCCATGTTGTGATCGCCACGGCGGTGTTTTGGGTTTGCATTGCTGTACTCGTGGCGGTAGCACTAAAGTAACGCTGGATGACTAATCAACAACCCTGACATAGCTAGCATACTCAGCCAACGGCTCCTTTCTGGGGCCGTTTCTTTTGTCGTCATTTAAACAGCCCGCTGCTGCTCACGCCATCTTCTGGTGAATAATATGTAGCGGAGGTTCTATATGCAGATCGACACTTAGATCCTGGCGGAAGTCATAGGGCGTAATGTTGAAACGCTTTCTGAACATGTAGGTGAAGTGTGATTGGGAGCCGAAACCAAAATCCAAGGCGATATCGAAAATGGAAGCCTCGCTGCTGCGCAACTGGTACACCGCTCCGGCAAGGCGTCGCTCGCGAATGTACTTGCCCAGCGAGATCCCCGTCGCTTCTTTGAACAGCTTCTGCATATGCCACAGCGAATAGCCGGAATACTCGGCCAGCTCTTCAAGGTGGATCACTCGTCCCAAGTGGGTTTCGACCCATTTACTGAGTGCGCAGACTAGTGCGAGGTGATGTTCTTGTATCAATAACTTTACCCAATTGATTTTGTCGTTTAACCGCAGCGCAGAGCTTACGGCAGGCTCACTTAGCGTACCTTACAGGCCCCGGGTTGTCACCTTCGTGCCGGTTAAAGCGGGATCGTTTTGACCTTCGCCATCAGGCGATCTGCCAGACGGACAATCTCTGCCGGATCGTCTGGAATAAACCCCATGGTGATCGCCATCCCCAACAGGACGTTATCCTGGCTGATAATCGGGCAGGCTATCGCTCGCGCCCCAGGGATGCCTTCGGTAACATTGTAACGTACCGCATAGCCCTGCTGGCGGATCTTTTCGAGCTCTTTAGCCTCGAGCAATGGCGTAATAGAGCTATCAAACGCCTGATAGGCATAGCCTGCCGCACTGGCATTCATGGGGATGAGGGTGTTTTCAAGGTAATCGATATCAATATTTTTATGGCTGCGATTGTAGCGCGTCAGCAAGATGTTACCCCCTTGGCGCACCGCCCACCCAGTGGAGTAGTTCAACTCATCGCGCAGCTCACATAGCGCATTATTGATGATTGTCGCCAGCGTCTGCTGTTTGCCTGCCGCCGCGGCCAGCGCCAACAGCTTGCTGCCAAGCGAGTAGCGGCTGGTTTCCTGCTCCTGATACAGCATCTGGCTACGGCACAGCGAAACCAGATATTTATGCAGCCGGCTTTTCGAAAGCCCACTGTGTTTGGCGATATCCGAAGCGCGGGCGTTTCCCCCCAATGCGGTGACACTCTCTAATACCGACACGGCAATATCGACCGAATTTACGCCTTGAACTTCCGACATTCTGCTTACCTTACTTGCTATTACCTCGATCCGATCACTTTACCAGTTTAAGGCGGTGAATGCCCCAGTTAACCAGATCCTGGCATCCTCAGCGGGAGCATTTTCAGCGCGTAAGGACTAACTATTTTGAGGTGGATTGATCTGCTTCAATATACCATTGGTTAACTCGGTTTATTTATAGTGAACACCAGGGCGTGTAATTACCGAGATAAAAACTATGAACGAACTTTCTTCACTCCGACTCAAACGGCGTACTTTGCTAAAAGGGCTGGGCGTTATTGGTCTGGCGTCAATATCCCCTTGCGCTTTCTCCTTAACATCCGAACAAAAAGAACCCTTACGCCGTATCCATCTAAAACTGACGGATTATCAAACTTTTCGCTCAACCTGTGCGATGGAGTGCCTGCACTGCAACCTGACCGCTTACGTCTATCAGAAAAAGCTGATGAAGATTGAAGCGACGGAAGGCTTTAATGTGAAATGTTGCCTGCGGGGCATCAGCCGTACCAAATGGGTTTATCACCAGCAGCGCGTCACGACGCCTCTGCTGCGGGTAGGCAAGAAAGGTGAGGGCAAATTCGAGCCTATTACCTGGCAACAGGCACTGGATTTAATCGAAAAGAACATCCGTACCACCATCAAGGAACAGGGCAACGAAGGGCTGCTGCTGTCCACCCATGCTGGCAACATGGACTCGATAAAGAACGATATGGGCAAGGCGTTCTTCGACTATCTGGGCGGTTCTGTGAAACAGGCCGGATCGCTCTGCTGCTCGGCTGTGACGGCGGCGATGATGCCAATGGTGGGGCTACGCTATGCCGATACCCGTGACACCATTGCCGACAGCCGTTTGATCATCTGCTGGGGTAACAACCCAGCGGTAACCATGCAGGCCTATTTTAAAAACTATCTGCGTGCACAAGAGCAGGGCGCACGCATCGTGGTTATCGACCCACGTTTCAACGAAACGGCCGCCAAAGCGGACGAATGGATCCCGATTGTGCCGGGCACCGATACGGCGTTGGCGCTCGGGATGATGAAGATCATTATCGAAGAGCAGCATATTGACGCGGATTTCCTGCGCCAGCATACCGGCGCGGTGTATCTGGTGGATGCCAAAGATCAATTGGTGCGGGCCGATGCCACCGACAGTGAAAGCTATCTGGTTTATGACTGCACCAGCCAAAGCCTGGTGCGGCATGACCAGGCGGGTATCACCCCGGCGCTGTTCCAGCATCAACTGCCAACCGGCAGCGGCTACCGCACCGTGTTTGAAACCGTGTACCAGCAGGCTGCGCCATGGACCCTCGATCGGGTTGCGGCTGAAACCGACATTCCCGCCCACACTATTTTGCGTTTGGCTCGCGACTACGCCACCACCGCTCCGGCGATGATTGTGCAAAATATGTCGGGCGCTCAGCGCACCGAATTTGGTACCTACGTGGCCGCCAGCCAATTCTACCTGGCCTTGCTCACCGGTAATATCGGCAAGCGGGGAGCGGGGATCTGTGACGCGGGCGGAGCACGCCAAATGGCGAAGTTCAGCCCGATCATTCCACCCGCGCCTGCGGTGAAGAAAATCACACCGATACCGGTTTCCAAGGTAGGCGAGTGGGTGGCCAATGACCGGCCTTACCCGATCAAATTCTGGTGGATTATGACCATGGGGGTCATGACCCAGTTGCCTAACACAAATATGGTCAGAAAGGCGTTGGAAAAGGTCCCCTTCGTGGTGGTGGCCGATAACCTGATGAGCTCTACCGCGCTGTATGCCGACCTGGTGCTGCCGGTGACCACCATTTTTGAAGATGTCAGCCTGATGGCGGGTGTGCGTAGCCACTATGTGCAACTGATGGAACAAGCGGTCGAGCCACCGGGTGAAGCCAAGCCGGATTATTGGATCTTTGCGCGTCTGGCGGAACGCTTTGGCTTTGGCGACGTGTTTAATCAGCCAATTGAGCATTACATCAATGCGTGCCTGCAAGGTTCCGGTATCACCCTGGAACAGCTGAAAAAAGGGCCGGTGCTACCGGTGAGCGGCGACTGGATCCCATTTAAAAATGGGGTGTTCCGCACACCGACCCGTAAAGCTCACTTCTTTATTGAAGAGTGGCAGAAGAAGGCGTTCTCGCCGGTCGTCACTTATTTGCGAGTGAATGAATCGCCGCAAGGTTCGCCGGAATTGGCCGCCAAGTACCCGCTGATGGCGGTACAACGCAAGCTGGCCCGCAGCATTCACTCAAGCCACGGCATGAACGAATGGATCCTTGAGGTGCAGCGCAATAAGCCTAACGTGATGATCCATCCGCAGGATGCACAACAGCGCCGGATCAAACACGGCGACTGGGCCACCGTATTTAACCAGCGGGGAGAGCATCGTGCGATTGCCGTAGTGACGACGCATATCAAACGAGGCGTAGTTTCTCTGGATAACGGCTGGTGGGAACAGCAGGGAGGCAGCAGCAGCCACGTCACCAATGACGCCGTAGAGGCGTTGGGTACCGGGCATTGCTGTAACAGTACACTGGTTGATGTACGGGCGGAGGGATAACCCATGACCAAACAATATGGCTTTCTGATTGATATTAAGCGTTGTTACGGCTGTAAAACCTGTTCCATGGCCTGTAAGTCAGAGAATCAGACGCCACCCGGCGTGCTTTGGCGGCGTGTGCGGGAGTATGAAACCGATGGCCCGAACTCGGAAGGGTTTATTTCGATGTCCTGCAACCATTGTGACGATCCGCAATGCATGAAGGTTTGCCCGGCGGATACTTACCATAAGCGCCCGGACGGCATTGTGGTGCAGGATCACGAGAAATGCATCGGCTGCCGCATGTGCATTATGGCTTGTCCGTACAACGCCCCGGTCTTCGATCCGCAAGAAGGTAAAACCAGCAAGTGCAATATGTGTGCCGAGCGTTTGGATGAAGGATTACCGCCGCGTTGCGTAGCGTCTTGCCCGGCGGGCGTATTGAAGTTTGGTGATATCGAGGAGTTAAGGAAGATCCACTCAACGGATTGGGCGGTACTGGAGGCTAGATATCATTTGCCTGACCATCGCATCAGCGGCCCGAACGTGGTCATTATTCCAGCGGACAAATAAAAAGGTGCTGCCATGAACGAATATGAACTGCCGTTGGTGTTTTTTACCGTGCTTTGCCAATGGGGCATTGGCGGTGTTATCGCCTTGACGCTCTATCGGTTGCGACCAACATCCCAGATGTCCGTTAAGCAACTGAAATATCTGGTCCTGGGATTGTGGCTGGTGGAGGTAGTTGGCTCCAGTTTATCACTGCTGCACCTAGGGAGCCCGTTTGGGGCCTATCGGGCGGTGCTGGGCCTGCCGTACTCCTGGTTAAGCCGAGAGGTGATCGCCTTTATCTTGTTGAATATTTGCCTGTTCCTGCTATTGGCAACTTGCTGGCTGCGGCCGCAGAAGTCGGCTTGGATCACCGCATTAGGGCTCGTCACATCGGTAGTGGGGATTGCCGCCATTCTGGTCTCGGCGCAAATCTACTACCAAATGGCCAGCCATCCGCTGTGGCATACACCACTGACCCAATTGGCGTTTCTGAGTACCGCGTTACTATTGGGATTCGCCACCTTGGGGATCTATTTGAGTTGCTGCGGTTTGCCCGTTACGCGAACGGTTCGTTATGGCCTGCTGGCTGGTTGTCTGTTGCTGTTGGCGACGTTGATGGGGCGTTACCAGATTGCCGGGGCCAGCGCTCAAGGGATCATGCTTTGGTGGCAACTGGTTGGCAGCATGTTGGTGGGTGGTGTGCTGTTCGCGGTGCTGAGCCTGCGCCCGCGTTTGACCCCATCGATGGCCGTGATAGCCGGGGCGGCAATGGTGTCGGGGGAAATTGTCGGGCGTATGCTGTTTTATCATAACGTCATGGGCCAATTCCCCTGGTTCTGATGCAATAAACTGAGGTCGGTCCAGCCGTGCCACCGCTGAACGGCGGGCCGACCCAACATCCAGCAGAAAAAAGCTTCAATACAGGGCTTGCCAGCATTCGGAAAAACCAGCTAATCTGAACTTGCCCGCTACCGCAAATGCCAAGTAGTCCAGGCCAGTAATGTAATTAACCAAAACAGAGAGTCAGCCGTAACAACGCTACGTTGATGGGGTGATCGCATGTTAATGACAGTGATTATTACTCTTTTTGTGATCGTGGGCGTCGCCGCTTTTCTGGCAATGCCAGTGATGATGGTCAATAACACACAAGGCGTGGGAGGTGAAGAACCGTGAAACTGGCTAGCAACCGGAACCTGCAATGTTAACTCGAAATTCACTCGCAACCTGTTGACCGGCTCAGATATGGGCCGAGTCATCAACACTTTGTCAGCACGGTAATTCCCGCACGTTCCGCAACAAATCAGCCCGAAACGCTAAATCACCGCGTGAAGTGATGCGCATACTGCACTAACTGCTTGATGGCGCTACAATGAGTCTTATCTCCTCAACTTGCTCACGTATCAACGCGCTATCCACCTTTCCGGCCACAGTAAAGAGACCATAGCATTATGGAAATCAAGGATTACTACGCCATTCTAGAGGTTAAACCCTCAGATGATATCAAGGCTATCAAAACTGCCTACCGCCGCCTGGCACGCAAATATCACCCCGATGTCAGTACCGAGCCCGATGCCGAAACGCGCTTCAAAGAAGTCGCAGAAGCCTATGAAGTGCTGAAAGACAGCGAACGCCGCGCGGAATATGACCAAATGCGTCTGCATCGTAACGAGCCTAACTTTGGCCGCCAGACCCGGCGTGAAGAGTATGGTGGTGCCGAGGATTTCTCCGACATCTTCTCCTCGATGTTTGGCCAGCGTGCGCGTGGCCGCCAGCAGGGCCAACCGCGTGCGGCCCGTGGGCAGGATGTTGAGATCGGCGTGGCGCTGTTCCTGGAGGAAACCCTCACTGAGCAAACTCGCACCCTGAGCTATAAGGTGCCAGTGTACAACGCCTTTGGTCAGACAGAGAAAGAGATCGCTAAAACGCTGAACGTGAAAATCCCGGCGGGCGTGGCAGACGGGGAGCGTATCCGCGTGAAAGGCCAAGGTGTGCCGGGTATGGCTGGCGGAGCCAATGGCGATTTGTACCTGATTATTCAGTTGGCACCGCATCCGTTGTTTGAGGTGATCGGGCACGATCTGGAAATCGTTCTGCCCTTGGCACCTTGGGAGGCGGCGTTAGGCACCAAGGTTTCTGTCCCCACGCTGGCGGACAATATCCTGTTGACCATCCCTGCGGGGAGTCAGACCGGGCAGCGTCTACGCGTCAAAGGGAAGGGGCTGGTCAGTAAAAAAGAGACCGGTAATTTGTATGCGGTGATCAAGATTGTCATGCCTGCCAAACCTGATGCAGACAGCGCCGCACTCTGGCAACGACTGGCCGAGGCGAATCAGGCCTTCGATCCTCGTACGCAATGGAGTAAAGCATAATGGCCAAGCTACAGATAACCCTCACCATTACCGAGTTTTGCCTGCATACCGGCGTAACGGAAAGCGAACTGGCCGAGGTGGTGGGGTTGGGAGTGATCCAGCCCCGCGATCTGACGGTGGATGATTGGCTGTTTGATGATGGGGCGGTGGCGGCGTTTAATCGCGCCCAGCGTCTGCAACGTGAACTGGCTCTGGATTGGCCCGGCATTGCGGTAGCGCTAACGCTGCTTGATGAGATTGAACAGTTGCGCAGGGAGAACGCTCAGCTACGTCATCGTCTTGAGCGCTTTATCGCAGAGTGATGCCCCTCACCCTAGCCCTCTCCCACAGGGAGAGGGGACCGATCGAGTCGGGTGAAAGTGTAGTGATTCATCATGAGCATCGGCTGACTCACCTTGGACTAAAGGGTGATCGAGTTTGCTGATATGACCTCTTTAGCTCCAAATGGGCAGGGGCAAACAGCACCCTCTCCCACAGGGAGAGGGGACCGATCGAGTCGGGTGAAAGTGTAGTGATTCATCTTGAGCATCGGCTGACTCACCTTGGACTAAGGGGTGATCGAGTTTGCTGATATGACCTCTTTAGTGCCAAATGGGCAGGGGCAAACAGCTCCCTCTCCCTGTGGGAGAGGGTTGGGGTGAGGGGCGTCAGACGTTTTTACGCTCGATGGTTTCTTCGCCCCAGTACAGTTGGTCGGCTTCGGTTTTACTGAACGCCAGCGGCAGCACTTCATCGCTGCCTTCTTCCCAAATTTTTTGCGCCAAAACCTCGTCGTTACCGGCCAACTCAAAGATCGCTTCGGCAATTTCTACCGAGGTTTCACGCACTGTCGCCCAAGATTTCACATTATGATTTGCCATGACTGCTCTCCTGTTGAGTGTGAGGCACAGCCTAGTATAGGCCACAATTCTGCTGCTGGTTTTTGCAAGGCATGCGTATTATTGCCGAAAATTCAGGGCGGAACGTCTACGGCAAAATGTAAAACGGCGTGGTATTCTTTGCCGCGTTTACATCAACAGAGGAAAAATTATGTCTAGCGCACTGAGCAACGATCAAGAACTGGTTTCCGATCTGGTTGCCTGCCAACTGGTTATCAAGCAGATCCTGGATGTGATCGACGTGATCGCGCCGACCGAAGTACGGGACAAGATGGCCAGCCAGCTCAAGAGTATCGATTTTAGCAGCCACCCGGCCGGGGCCGACCCGATCACCAAGCGGGCGATTGAAAAAGCGATTGCGCTGATTGAGATGAAGTTTAACCGCGAGTAACCGGGTTATCTTTTGTTCAAGATGGGCAGGGAGATCTAAACGGCCGGTTAAACTTCGTTTAAGTTGCCTATGCTAGCATTGATGATTAGGTTAACAATATAATCATAAGGCTGCTAAGGTTTGGGGCGTAAAAAACTGCTGGTGATAGCGGCAACGCTGTTTGCCTGCTTGCTTTTCTATCTGCTGGCTCTGGATAGCTATTGCGATCAAGGTGGGAAGTTTGCACTGGGCATTTGCTCTATCACGCGTATCGTTCCCTGGTAACATGGCGAAATAACAATTTTTCGCAAACTTGCCCCTGGCCTTGGTGGGAATGTTACTATATCGGCTTGGTTTAGGCAGTAGAGTAGATAGGGTTGTCCATGTTTGATTTAGCTTCTGGCCCGTCCGGCCTGATTTCCATCGCCGTTGTGGTGTTGGCTGTATTGCTTGGCCTGTGGGTCTGGTTCATAGTGAATCGCGCCAGCGTACGTGCCAACGAACAGATCCAGCTGTTGCAGGAAATCGCCGAGCAGCAGCGCCAGCAAACGGCACTGTTAAAAACGTTGGTGCAAACCGCCCGAGGGGACAAGGCATCGGTTGACGATTATGATGATGACCTTAGCCCGGCACTGAGTTATAAAGGGTTCATCCCAGAGCGTTAATCGCGCACCTCATTTGGTGAGAAGGTTAAGGACACGTCGGTTATCTCAGTTTCAGTTTTAACCGGATCGCCTTCTCACCATTCCGTTTCAGTAAAACACCATCCCCTGATAGGGTTTCTCCCGGCAGGCTGCCAACCGGCTTGCCAGATCGCCACAGTGGATTTCCAGCGCGTGCCGATCGGGATCGAGAAAATAGCAAGATTCGCCCTCACTGTGATTGCTCTTCCACTCCTGTACGCCAACTTTGCGCAAACGCTCCACAATGACGGCAAAGTTCTCGGGTGCCACACTAAACGCGTAATGCGTATAGTCGCTCAACATCTCATTTTTTCGGGCATCATCCAGTGACAGGCATAGCCACAGTTCACCCAATGCAAGATAGGCACCTTGATGCCAGCGGGCTTTGGGAGTAAACCCCAGCACATCCACATAAAAGCGAAAACTGCGCTCAACCTCACTTACCGCGAGCGTCAGGTGGTTAAGACCCAGCAACATAATCAATTCATCCGTAAGTAAAAATAATGTTAACGACGCGCGAGCTGTCATAAATCTGTCGTATTGGCATCGTAATGTAGCGCCAACTCTACGAAAGATGGATATCAGCAATGATTAGATGGTACGAAGAAAGCGACGCCGAAGTAAACCGCAGCATTGCGTTAATCACCGGGGAAAACCCTGACAAATGGTACCCTTACGGCGGCGTGAAAGGGAAAGACTACTGCAAGAACCCCTCCGATGCCTGGCCGATTATCTGCGCCAACAAAATAAGCCTTAATGCTCCCGAACAAAGTGACCAGCCACAGTGGCAAGCCAGTATTATCACCCAGCAAGGGGAGTGGCAAGCCGGTAGTCATAGCCCGTTGCGGGCCGCAATGATCTGTTTTTTATTGAGTCAGCAAGCGCAATAAATCAAATGTTAGTCGATAATGTAGATGACCCGTAATGATGAGACACCGCCTTATTCTGACAATGGACCTGTCGCTGACGGAGACTGTTTTATGAAGCGCATTATCAAAGGTGATACCAATCTCTCACATTTAGTGATTGCCCATGCGGCGATCGATTGTCATGCCAAAAGCTATGGGCTGCACCGACAAGGCTGGCCCTCAACCTACCTGATAAAGTATCAAAACGATCGCGTGGCGGTGGAGGTCATCACCCGCCGTCAATCCTATGTGGCGACGCTGATGATCGGCGCACGTAACCTCAGCAAACTGTGCGGTATGCCAAGCTAGCTGGCATAGCAAACCTCTTGTAACCTCCCGGCCCGGTGAATGATTACCGGGCGCTAATCCTTGATGCCTGAAAGGTTAAGTGTTAAAACGCCCGCAGGTTTATTTATTGGTTGGCGATATCTTGCGCAATGCTGCCTGGATACTCAGCCGGACGAGGATAAGATGGGCGGTCAGCTTCAGGATACCCCGCTAAAACGCGGTTTAAAAAATAGACATATACAACTTATTGCCTTGGGAGGTGCCATCGGTACCGGCCTATTCCTGGGTATTGCACAAACCATTCAGATGGCCGGGCCTTCCGTGCTGCTGGGCTATGCCATTGGCGGTTTTATTGCCTTTTTGATCATGCGCCAACTGGGGGAGATGGTGGTGGAAGAGCCGGTGGCCGGTTCCTTTAGCCATTTTGCCTATAAATATTGGGGAGACTTTGCCGGTTTCTTATCCGGTTGGAACTACTGGGCGATGTTTATCCTGGTCGGTATGGCGGAACTGACCGCCGTAGGGATTTATATTCAATACTGGTGGCCGGAAATCCCAACCTGGGCATCGGCGGCAGTTTTCTTCGTCGTGATTAACCTGGTCAATCTGGTGAACGTACGCCTGTATGGGGAAACCGAGTTCTGGTTTGCCATCATCAAGGTGGCGGCGATCCTGGGGATGATCGTATTTGGTGCCTATCTGTTGGCCAGCGGCAACGGTGGCCCGGAAGCCAGCATTAGCAACCTGTGGGATCAGGGCGGCTTTATGCCGCACGGCATCAGCGGCTTGGTGATGGCGATGGCGGTAATCATGTTCTCGTTCGGTGGGCTGGAAATGGTGGGTATCACCGCAGCAGAAGCAGCCGATCCGCGCCGTAGCATTCCTAAAGCCACCAATCAGGTGGTGTATCGCATCCTGATCTTCTATATCGGCTCGTTGACGGTGCTGTTGTCACTTTACCCGTGGGGCAAGGTTGTGGAAGGGGGCAGTCCGTTTGTGATGATCTTCCATGCGCTCAACAGCAACCTGGTGGCGACCATGCTCAACGTGGTGGTACTGACGGCGGCGCTGTCGGTCTACAACAGCGGCGTGTATTGCAATAGCCGGATGCTGTTTGGCCTGGCGACACAAGGCAATGCGCCAAAGGCGCTGACCAAGGTCAACAAGCGTGGCGTACCGGTGCTGTCTATCGCGTTATCGGCGCTGGCCACCTCGGTAGGCGTATTGATTAACTACGTCATGCCCGGCGAGGCGTTTGGCTTGCTGATGGCGCTGGTGGTCTCAACGTTAGTGATTAACTGGGTGATGATTTGCCTGGCGCACCTGAAATTCCGCGCGGCCAAGGATCGCCAAGGGGTGATCACCAGCTTTAGGTCGCTATGGTATCCGTTTGGCAACTATCTGTGCCTGGTGTTCCTGTCGTTGATCCTGGTGATCATGTACTTCAGCCCAGGGATCCGCATCTCCGTACTGTTGATGCCGGTTTGGGTACTGTTGTTGTGGGTTGGATTTTTGCTGACCCGGCGTAAAAAGGCGGGTGGTAACAAGAGGTAGTTTTCACGTAGGAGGCGCCGCAGCGCCTCCAAACGGTTAACGGGCGACGGCATTGCCCTGATGGTGGCGCCCCAGCCGCAGCAGCTTTCTGCACAGCAGGAACAGGGTGCTGATAACATCAATCACCACCACGCTAAGCATCAGCAGGCCCAGCATAAAAAAGCCTGCCAGGGTGCTTGCCAGTAACAGCAGCGGTGACGGTACGCGTAGCCGGCGCAGCTTCATTGCCAGATACATTTTCCAGTATTGCCCTTGCGTAGTCAGCGCTCGGCGATAGCGGCCCATACGAACGCGTGACTTGCCTGATGCAGTCCGGCTCATAACTCCTCCTTTTCAGAATGTCCTAGTAAGTAAATCACAAGGTTCTTAAGAAAGGCTTAACAGGTTCTTGGCGACCTTGGCCTTCTTACCCTGGCTATGACAACAATATCCACAAAAAGGTCAGTTGTTTGTCATTGCGATATTATAAGCTATTGGGTAGGCAACCTTGTAACGGTTGCGGAACCACTATGGTACTACAGGGAGAGAATGGGTTGAAAATAACCAACAAATATTACGACGCCAGCAAAGCGCATCATACGCCACAGGGATTCTGCAACCCGGAGCCGTCGCTACACCAGGCCGGGGATCTGAAGCGCTGGCAAGATGAACGCAAGAAGCTCGGCCTGCCCAAACCTCCTCAAGCAGGCTACGAACAGTTCATCTCCAACTGGTGGCAAGCCGCCGATCTGAGCGGCGATCAGGACCGTGTATGGTGGTTGGGCCATGCTTCTCTGCTGTTGCGCCTGGGGGGGCGCCATGTGCTGATCGATCCGGTGCTGTCGCCAAGGGCATCACCTGTGAGCTTCTACGGCCCGCATCGCAAGACACCACCTCCGCTAACGGTAAAGCAGTTGCCCGCGGTAGATGTGGTGCTGATTTCTCATAATCACTACGACCATCTGGATCGCCAAACCATCAGGGAACTGACCAAACGCTTTCGCAATGCCACCTTCGTTGTACCGTTGGGCCTCAAACGCTGGTTCAGCCATTACCCGGCCAAACGGGTGGTCGAACTGGATTGGTGGGAGAGCCTGACGCTGGACGAAATGACGGTCTACGCCACGCCAGCACGCCACTGGAGCATGCGTACACCGTGGGATCGCAACCGTTCTCTATGGTGTGGCTGGGTGATCCATCACCCGGCGCTGCGTTTTTATTTCTCTGGTGACAGCGGTTACAGCGAGCGGTTGGTCGATATCGGCACCCGCCTGGGGCCGTTCGATATCGCGGCGCTGCCCATTGGTGCTTACGCCCCAAGATGGTTCATGCAAGAGCAGCATATGGACCCGCAGCAGTCGGTGAGGCTGTATCAGCAATTGAACGAACCCAGAGTGATCCCTATCCATTGGGGCGTGTTTGAATTGGCCGATGAGTCGTTGGATGAACCGCCTGAACAACTCAGCCTGGCACTACGCGAGGCCGGGGTTGAGCAGCACAGTTTTTATCCGCTGAAGATTGGTGAACATCTGGAGGTTAGCCCTAACTCCTAATGAGTATCATGGGGTTGCGGCGCACCCCGCATCGGGTGGCGCTGTGTGTGGTGCGGCTTTGCGGGGTTTGCGGCGGGTAATGGATAAAACAGCTACGCCAAGATTAGCGAATAAAAAGCCTTGGCGATTTTGTTAATCTTCGGCGGAAATAGCCGCTGAGCGGGTAGGTGGTATTTTTATTATTTGTTTTTATCCTTACTAACTTAGCTACGGATATAAACTTGTAGGGCGGGGGGGCTATTTCGTCCACTTGCACATTCTTGGTGCAAAATTTGGCTCGCTGCATGATTATGCACTGGTCTGCGTGAGCGTTTTGGCCCGAGTGAACGATTCTGTTGTGGCGGGCCAAAGCATAACTGTCCTGCTATGACAGGCTTTGCTACCCAAAGGTCGGATCAGTAGGCCGTTTGGCCCCCGGTCATCGATATTCAATAGTTGCATATAAAATTCCATAAAGATTCAAATTTTTTTACGTTCTTTGGCCTGTCCGCGGCTTATATGTGGTCAAAACCGCTTGCTGCCGAGTTGAAAGAATTGTTAAAACTGAGGCGCCACGCGGAGTACAGCGCAGCTTCTTTACAAAGCAGAAAATAGCCAAGGCTTCAACCTCTTTTGCCCTATTTAAGCTATTCTTGCGGCTGACCGTTTCAAATATGTGCGACACGTCCATGAGTGATTAAAAATGGCTTGCCATCGATTCCAGAGTATGTGATAACGCACTTGGGTAAAACGAGGTACAGTTCTGTATATGTGTGGCATTTTCAGTAAAGAAGTTCTGAGTAAAGACGTTAGCGTTGAATACCGCTTCTCTGCCGATCCTTATCTTAGTGCCTCAAGCAGTAACGACTCTAGTTTGTCTATGTAACGCCTACGGGCGGTTTAAACAATCCAAAGGAAATACTCAAGATGGCAAAGATCAAAGGTCAAGTTAAGTGGTTCAACGAGTCTAAAGGTTTCGGTTTCATCACCCCGGCTGACGGCAGCAAAGACGTGTTCGTACACTTCTCTGCAATCCAGGGTAACGGCTTCAAAACCCTGGCTGAAGGCCAGAACGTTGAGTTCGAAATCCAAGATGGCCAGAAAGGCCCATCTGCAGTAAACGTTACTGCAATCTAATCAGCGTCAGCTGAACAAAAAACCCGCCTTAGTGCGGGTTTTTTCGTTTCTGGCGTCGGTGAATGTCACCCGGTAATGATGATGCCGGAATACTGATTACGGCCTTTAATCCCCGGATGGCTGGGATCTAGTGCACGGCGATGGCTGTTGCGGCGATAGCTGGTGTATTTAAAGCGCTGGGGCTGCCGTGGGTCGCTGTTGAGCGTGCAGATGGTGCAAGTGCCTGCGTGATCGACCGCGGCGAATCCCAAGGCTTTGAGCTTGTTTACGGCGATGGCGGCCAGATCCAGATGGCGGTGGGTCGGGCTGATCAGCTCTGCTGGCAAGGGCAGTGCCTGCCGAAACTGTTCGACTAGTTCCTGATTAACCTGATAGCAGCAAGCGCCCGCAGCGGGGCCGATGGAGGCCACCCAGTTGGCGGTATCGTCATCCTGGCCGATGCGTTTGGCCATCTGCTCCAGAATGCCATCCAGCAGGCCGCGCCAGCCCGCATGTACCGCAGCAATGGCGCTACCGTCTTTACGGCTGAAAATGACCGGCAGGCAGTCTGCGGTTAATACGCTGATCAGGATCCCTGGCTCACGGGTAAAGAAGCCATCGGCTTCACCGCATTGCTGGCCCGCCTGATGGATATCGACTATGCGAATACCGTGTACCTGTTTTTTCTCAGGCAGCGTATTGCGAAAGGGCTGTAACGGCGTTGGCAGAAGGGCACCTTTATTGCCAAAGCCATGAGCGATGCCAGGAACGCCGCTGAGCAGCGGGGAATAGTCGGTCATAGAACGTCTTTGCCTGTGGCTGAGAGGAGATATCCAGTGTAGCCAGCTTTTGGATTACTTGGCTAGTGGCAGATGGGCATCCGCCTTGCATCGTACACCAGCCTTCTTTAGACTACCCGCGCCATCTCTCTCTGGGATCTCATCCATGTCTTATCAGTGCCCCCTGTGCTTCCAACCGCTTGATTTCGCAAACCAACAGTGGCGTTGCGAAAATAACCATCAATTCGACCGTGCCAAAGAAGGGTACGTCAACTTAATGCCGGTGCAACACAAGCGTTCTAAACAGCCGGGTGACAGTGCCGAGATGATGCAGGCCCGCCGCACATTTCTTGACGGCGGCTACTACCAGCCGTTGCAACAGCGAGTGGCCGAGCTGTTAGCCAGCACCTTGCCTATTGAACCACAGGCACTACTGGATATTGGCTGTGGTGAAGGCTATTACACGGCCGCCGTGGCTGCACGCTTGTCTCAGGAGCGGACCGTAGCGGTGTATGGCCTGGATGTCGCCAAGGTGGCGATTCGCTCGGCAGCCAAACGCTACCCGACGGTCTCTTTCTGCGTGGCTTCCAGCCACCGTCTACCGTTTGCCGACGCGTCGCTCGATGCTGTGTTACGTATCTATGCACCCTGTAAAGCCGAGGAATTGGCGCGAGTAGTCAAGCCGGGTGGGGTGGTTGTGACGGTGTCACCGGGGCCGCGTCACCTTTATCAGCTAAAACAGCAGGTTTATCAGGAGGTTCAATTGCATGCGGAGCATGATGAGCAGCTTGAGGGCTTCAGCTGTGATTTGGCTAAGTCATTGGCTTATCCGATGGCGCTGCCGGGTGACCAGGCTGCCAATCTGTTGCAGATGACGCCGTTTGCCTGGCGCGCTTCGCCGGAGGTGCAACAAGGTTTGCTCGACATGGCGACCTTTGCCTGTGAGACGGATTTCGCTATCCGCTTATACCGCCGAGTCGCCCCTCACTCCAACCCTCTGCCACAGGGCGAGGGAATTGGTACGGAGCTGTAGTCAGTTACGGACGCTGATTTGCAACTGATGATGTGGTGTCAATCGGTTCCCTCTCCTTGGGGAGTGTACAGACCGAGGACATCATGAACACTTGTTCGGGGACATGGTAGACACTTACAACATAGGTATGAGTACTTCTGAGTGGAGCTGCTTATGCCGTGGAATGAGAGATCTGCCATGTCATTACGTA